>NZ_JAHLZE010000019.1 GCF_020148105.1 Methanobrevibacter sp. TMH8 | reverse complement strand
ATATTTCAATTTGTAACATGTTTTTTCCTATAATTATAATATTGATAAAGTATTATATAAATATTGTTATTTTGTAATAAATATTTTCCAAAGAAAATATTAACATATAAATCAAAAATAAGAACAAGTATATGAAAAAAATAAAAAATTTGTAATCTAATTAAAAAGAATTTAAAAATAAAAATATAATAAAAATTTATTGCAGTATTAAATCATTAATTACTTATATTATTATCTTCAATCTAATATTAGGTTAAATAATAACTTATAAAAGTATAATGACTTTAAAAATTGAAACAGGATGTTTTATTTAAGGAAATTAGCTATTATATACATTACTAATTATAGTTTAATTACAGGAATATTAAAATTTATATTAAATAATCTATTTAAATAGCTTATTTTGATAAAAATTATCTTAATAAAGAGATTATTATAATTATATACTTTTAGTTATTGTTTATTATTTTATCACAGAGGGGTAATTATGAAACTTATGAGTACAGTTTTAGTAGTTAAAGATATAGATAAATCTAGAAAATTTTATGAAGATTTATTAGGTCAAGAACCAAATGTGGATCTTGGAGTAAATGTTTCTTATGATGGGTTTGCAATTCAAAGTCTAGAATCTTGGACAAATTTCATATATAAAGATGAAGACTCAGTTAAATTAAGAAAGCATAATGGTGCAGAGTTATATTTTGAAGTAAGTGATTTCGAAGATTTTATAAAAAAATTAGAATCTTATGATGAAAATATTGAGATTTTACATCCGGTTAAAGAGTTTCCATCAGGACAGAAAGTAATTAGGTTGTATGATCCAGATAATCACATTATTGAAGTTGGAGAAGACATGAGACAAATAATCAAAAAACATTTTTATAATGGAATGTCTATAACTGAGATTGCTGAATTATTAGAAATTAATAAAGATTATATTAAACATATTATAGAACAATAAAATTCATCAACTAATATAGCTACAAAGTGTGATAAAATGGCTGTCCTACTTACAAATATAAGTGGAAATATATTGAATCAAAATATTATAAAAGAGAGTTTTACTAAATTAAAAAATAAAGATGAATTAAAAGATGAAGAAATAAATGAAATATTTTATTTAAATGAAGAAATACCAGAAAAAAATCAGAATTTTAATAATATAAATGTAAATAATTTTAAAATAGATATGAACAAAGATATGGATGAAGTCTATGATATTATTACTCAGATTATTGAAGATATATTAGATAAAAAAGAATTTATTGATGTTATTGTAGATACTAGCTTTCTTGCATATCTAATATTAGAAGTTTTGATTAAAAAATTTGATATAATAGATGTTTTTATTTTAGAAAATAATAAATTGAAAAAAGCTCATCCATGTGGATGTGGTGAAGAATATATGGGATATTAAATAAAATTTTTTTCATTAGATTATTATATTATATTAGATTATTAGCTTATTTTAGTCTGTAATATCTTCTGTATGTGGTGGGAACCATTTTTCAGCAGTTATTGTAGGTAGTATTGCACTTAATACAAGGACTCCAGTTAATATGGAATATGTCATCTGATCTAATATTCCTGTAGTAAGGCCAAAGGTTGTTGCAATTAGTCCAAAAGTTAAACCTGTACTCATCATTAAGGTAATATACTGTTTATTTGAGTTTAAATATTTTTTACTTATGAAATAGACTCCTAAAAATTTACTTAATTGTCTTAAAACAAAAATCAAAACAAAAATTACTATTCCACTCATAATTAAAGATAATGATACTTTCATTCCTCCAACAATAAAAAATATTGGTGTTATAAATGCAAAAGCTACGATTTTCAATCGTTTTTTAGTTTCATAACCTGGAGAATTTAGTTTGAAATGTTTGGATAATAACAGTCCAAGTATAAAAGCTGGTAATATTGCTTGTCCTTGCCCTAAACTTGCAAAAAATATTAATATTAATAATAATAAGAAGATATATTTTATTTCCACTTCATTAAGTTTATTTTTCAAGATAGGGCTGTTAAATAGAATATGAGAATATTTAAAAGCTAAAAATAACACTATTATAGATATTATATAGAATAATAATGTGTATAAGTTTGGTTTTATAAAAAGAATACTCAAAGCAATAGCTGTACATAAATTTGTAATGAATGTTGCTCCTATCAATATTTTACCAATTTGATATTCAAGTAAATTTTTTTCAACAAGTGCTGAGTATACAATAGCTATTGAAGTTTCGGAAAGAGCTGTTGCACATAATATAGCAGCTAAAAAATTCCAACCAACAATAAAATACACAAATAAGAAAATAATCACGAATGGGGCTGCGAAAGATAAAAATCCTATTAAGACTATTTCTTTCATTTTTTCTTTCATTAAATTACTATCGATTTCTATCCCAGATAGAAAAGTTAAAAGTATTCCTCCAAAGCTAGCTATGTATAACATCCATGCTTCTGGTCGTATAATTCCAATATTCCCTGTAATAATTCCTAGCAATATTTCAACTATTGTTACTGAGATTCCTAGTTTCAAAGATATTAAACTTGAAACTAATATAAGTATTCCTAAAATTAATGGATAAATATCTCCTATCATTTTTTAAACCTCTTATGAATTAGTTAGTAGTTTCTTACAGAGTTCATTATCCAGAAGATATTTATCACTGGCGGTTCAGATTGGTGGAACCTCATCACCATTTATTTTAATAATAAAATTGTTTAAATGTTTTTAATAGTATAATAATTTAATAATAAATAGTTTTAATAATATATAATAACTATTTTTAATAATAAATTTTTTAATATTAATAATTTTAATAATAAATAATTTTTTAATAAATGAAATAAAGTAAATTATATTTTAAGCATTAATTTTATTCATTTGATTTAATGTTTCATGAAATTAACATATAATTCCATTTATTGAGGTTGAATAGGTTCATCTTTTCATGCATTAATCAAAATACTATAAAATTAATTAGCAAACTGTTTAGATAAAATAATCATTGTTTAAAATTTTAGACCATGCCTCCTCTAATTTAACAGATAATACTGCCTTTCTATCTGTTTATTAATTAGTAGAGGTCATCATCCAGAAAAAAAATATTCTAGCAGTTAAATAGGTGAACCTCATCACCTTTATTAAATATATGTTTATTTTATTATAAATAATTTATGTTTTTAGAAAAATTAAATAGGGCTTTGACTTTTTATAAAATAATATAAATAAGTAAATTTTTATCTATTTTTTTTACCTTATTTCAATGTTTAACTTTCAGCTTCTTTTTAATTGTAGACAAACTCATATATGCAACTACTAATATTGGCCAAATTTCAAGTCTTCCTACCCAAAAATCAACCATAAATACTATTTTTACAAAATCTGGAGAATTCGGAGTTAAAATTCCACTTGTAAGGCCAACATTACTAATTGCTGAAGCAACTTCAAATAAAACTTGAGGAATATTATTATAATAGACTGAAATAATTATAACACTAATAATATAAATAAGCAAATATAAAATTACAAATAATCCAGCTATTCTAATTAAGTTATCAGTGACCTTTAATCTATTAAAATGCGCAATTTTTTTAGGAATAACAGCTCTTCCAGGAAGTAAAATTGATTTAATTTGCCAAATAGTTGCTTTGGATAGTAAACCAACTCTTAACCATTTTATACCTCCACCAGTTGAACAAGATCCTGCACCGATAATCATAAGAACAATTAATATTAGAAAAGTAGCAGAATTCCAATTATTTAAAATTTCTGGATAGAATGCTGTTTGAAGACCTGTAGTCGTAATAGCTGAAACTACTTGAAATGTAGCAAATCTTATATTTTCAAAATTACTTACATAAGTGTGAGAATATATAAGTAAAGCTGAAGTAACTATAATAGCTAGAGGAATCAATACAATAGCTACTTTTATTTCAATATCACTGAAAAATTCTCTAAATTTCTTCTTATATAGTAAAAATAAAAGTGCGAAATTAATGGAACCTGAAATCATAACAATCATAGCTACAAATTCAACAAATGGGCTATTATAATGCAATATACTGTCTGTAGTTATTGCAAAACCTCCAGTGGATAATGAAACAAATGTATAAAAGATGGAATCAAATAATGGAAGCCCGGATAATAAAAATAATATTACTCCAATCATAGTCAATACTAAATAGATATAAAGTATGATTTTACTAGTATTTCTTATACTTGGAACTATTTTTTCATCTCTGCCTTCAGCATTATATAACCTCATAATAGATGTTCCACTAGACCTTAAAACAATAATCATTATGAAAATTATTCCAAGGCCTCCCATCCATTGAGTTAAACCTCTCCAGAAATTAATAGAATAACCAACTGTTTCTATGTTAGGTAGCATTGAAAATCCAGTAGTGGTAAAACCTGAAATAGCTTCGAAAAACGCATTTATAAAACTAAGTTCTCCAGATATAAAGTAAGGCAATCCTCCTAAAAAACTAGCAATTATCCAAATTAATGTTGAGAAAATCATCGCAGTTTTTAAAGAAATTTCTTGTTTTTTAAATATTTTTATAAGTAAAAAACCTGCGAATAGAGATATTATGCTAGATAAAAGGAAAGACCATCCTAAATTATATTCTTGATATATTATAGCTACAATTATAGGAATTAACATGAAAATTCCTAAAATTAAACAGATTTGGCCCGTATAATAGAGTATTGTACTTAAATCAGTTAATTTAATGCTGTTTAAAGTATGCACGACTGATTCTCCATTATTAATGTTAATAAATTAAATTATCTAATCATATTTAGATTATATTAAATAAAATTGCCTTAATACAGTATCTTCAAGATTTAATCATTTTATATATTATATTATCATATAAAATACTATATTTTACTATATTAATATCATATTTTTTCTATTAAATATAGAATATTATTAGATATAAATTTTACTAAAATAATGAAAAGTGAATATAAAGTATTAACATATTTGCAATAATTGAATTAATATTATAAAAAAAGAAGAATTTTTATAAATCAATTATCTCTTAATAATCTAATTAATATTAAAAATTTTAAATTTTTATTAAGAATATTTAATATCCATATGTAGTATCGAAAATAGCGAAATATTGAATTAAAAAATATTTATGATTAGTATTATCTATTGAAATTAATCTAATGAAATTAAAAAATCTTATAAGATTATAAATTATGAAATAATAACCTTTATAATTTAAAGTTTAAAATATTTATAGGTAAACTATTTCCTAGTTATATAAAGACATTGTTGAATAATATTCTAAAAATTATATTAAATGATTACTATTTTTTCAATATTATTAGAAATTATTTATAAATTTATACAATATTCTGAAAATCATATAGAAAGATATTTATAATCGATAATGAATAGTATCTATCGGGGTGAATATTAGCATATGTAAATATCAAAATATTTAGTATGAAAATAGTATCTTAATGAGAACACAACCTAAATACTACTGTATTTGCTTTTTTATTTTTCTAGTTGTATTATTAGTATACAATTCTTTATTTTATTCTATAGGAATAGATATTTGGTTATTTATAATTTATCATGTTTAATCATGATAATTAATATTAATTAAATATTTATTTTTTGATTATACAATGCTATACTCTATAATAGAAAAAAATGTAACAAAGGTGAAATTATGAAAGGATTAGCTATGTTGAGAATTGGTGAGATTGGTTGGATTGAGAAAGATAAGCCTGATATGGGTCCTAGGGATGCTTTGGTGAGGCCGTTGGCTCTTGCGCCTTGTACTTCTGATATTCATACTGTTTGGGAAGGTGCTATTGGTGATAGGCATAATCTTATTTTGGGTCATGAAGCTTTGGGTGTTGTTGATGAAGTGGGTAGTGAGGTTAAGGATTTTAAACCTGGAGATAAGGTTATTGTTCCGGCTATTACTCCTGATTGGGATGATGAAGCTGCTCAAAGAGGTTTTCCTTCACAGACTACTGGGCCGTTAGGTGGTTGGAAGTTTTCTAATTTTAAAGATGGGGTTTTTGGTGAGTATTTCCATGTGAATTTAGCTGATGCTAATTTGGCTCATTTGCCTGAGGGTATGTCTCTTGAAGCTGCTGTGATGATTCCTGATATGCTTTCTACTGGTTTTATGGGTGCTGAAAATGCCAATATTCCTATGGGTGGTTCTGTTGCTGTGCTTGGTATTGGGCCTGTTGGTTTAGCAGCTATT
>NZ_JAHLZE010000018.1 GCF_020148105.1 Methanobrevibacter sp. TMH8 | reverse complement strand
TATTCCTTTATTATTTGTAGTTGCTGTATAAGTTCTCTTGTTAATAGTTAATGAAATCTTTTTACCTTTCAATATGTTTCCATCAGTATCTTTTAAAGTTACCTTTATGTTTGTTTTTTCACCTTGATTAATAGTTGGTGAAGAAATTATAAAGCTAACATTTTTGACACCAGCAATAACATTAAAATTAGTACTATTTGTAAACCCATTGTAGGCATTGTTTCCTGCCCAAGAAACAGAAACATTTATATTTCCTGTGAGTGTTGGTTTATAAGCTAAAATCCAACGACCATTACTATCAGTAGTCACATTATAAGACACACCATCAACAGTAACAGTAATTACAACATTATCTAAAGGATTACCATCATCATCAGTAACTATACCAGTAATATTAACAGTTTTACCAGTACTAACATTATCTGGAACAACAATAGTTGAACTAGTATTACCTTTAGAAGCATTAAACTCTAAAGAAACATACTGATCATCCACTAAAGCATCAACAGTCTGTATCCCTTCACTTGGAACAGTGAATTGATAAATAAATAGATCATCAGTAGTAGTGTTGTAGCTTTCACCATTAAAAAGTCCTGTAATGACAAAGTAAGGTAAGTTTTCAACACCAACATTTGTAAGAGTAGTATTCAAAACTAACAAAGCAAAATCCACTTTATCTCCAGGACGAACATTAGCTAAGCTAGTGAGGTTAGTAATATTTAAGATATAATGATTATTAGTATCAAAACCTATGATCTTACTACTAATATCGTTTACTCCCCACCAATTATAATCAAAATTACTACCATCATAAGTAGTTGTAAAATCCAAACCAACATCAGCCAAAATACGATTATAATTAACAGTCAGATTAACAGAACTATAACCAGTCTCTTTAAAACCAATACCTTTGTTAACAGCTAAAATAGTATTACCTTTAACAAGAATATCACTCAAAACACCATCATCTAACTCAAAATAAAGACCATTATCATCACTTTTAAAAGTATTATTCAACAAAGACAAACCACTAAACTGCCCAGAGGAAGGAATATACATAGCATAATCAATACCAGTAATATTATTCCCAATAAAACTCAAAATGGTGTTGTTGCTGCTGTATGCAGCCAGATAAACACCATCCCATGAGTTTGCTGTGATATTGTTGTTAGTGAGAGATATAGTGTTGTTGCCGCTGTATGCCTCCAGATAAACACCATAACTTCCTGTGATATTGTTGTTAGTGAGAGATATAGTGTTGTTGCCGCTGTATGCACCAAGATAAACACCCTCCCATGCTCCTGTGATGTTGTTGTTGGTGAGAGATATAGTGTTGTTGTTGAAGTATGCATACAGAGCAATACCAGACCCTGAGTTTATTGCGATGATGTTGTTGTTGGTGAGGGTTATGGTGTTGTTGCTGCTGGATGCCTCCAGATAAACACCCATCCATGAGTTTCCTGTGATGTTGTTGTTGGTGAGGGTTATGGTGTTATTGCTCCTGTCTGCAGACAGATAAACACCAGACCCTGAGTTTCCTGTGATGTTGTTGTTGATGAGGGTTATGGTATTGTTGCTGCTGTATGCATACAGCTCAACACCATACCCTGTTCCTGTGATGTTGTTGTTGTCGAAAAATAGTGAATTATCACAGTACGCGACATTAAAACGCACAACATAAGAATTAGTTGAATCATTAGCTGTGATATTATTATTTTTCATGGAAATACCAACAGTGGAACCACTATTAGCATTTACATAAACAGCACCATAATTAGTGATACTAACAGAAGAAATTATAGTATTATTTTCTAGCGATATACCAGATAAGTCACCACTACCATCGATATTAATACTCATATAATTTGTAGTAATATTATTGCCTATAACTGATAAACCACCAATATTCGAGCGTATAGCTGTCTGATAGCCACTAATATTCAAATTAAAAATCTGAACATTCCTTGCTGTGATGTTAAAAAGAATACCTCCAGTACTACTTTTTATATTCACTTTGCCATTGGACTTTATATTAACTTTCCTTGAAACATTCAAATTATAAAGAGAATCAATATAATCTCCTTCCTCAAGAACAATATCATCATCACCCTGACCAGTGTCTATGAAATTCTGAATATCAGAAGAACTATTACCACTATTAAAACTCGCAGCACTAACACTAGACAAACTAAAAAGTAACAAAACAGCTACAAGTAATAAAATAAATGGTATAATACGTTTATTTTTTATAAACAATTTTTTCTACCTCCTTTTTTATATTGATTAAAAATTATGTTTAAATAGTCATAATAAAATAAAGAGTATTCTAAAAAAAAGAATCTTATTTTTATAGCAATATAGTTGTAAAATTCTTAATATAAAGCCCCATTTACCCTTTTTTTATATACTATTTACGATATTTTTTGATTAATAAAAATAATAATGTGATTATATAAACTACTCCCCAAAGAAGTTGTATTTATCAATTTCACATTAAAAAAAGCATTTACTCAAAATTTTTTTTATAAAACTCTTTTATAAAATCTTTATTAATCAAAAAAAGATTACTATAAATCACAAACATAATATTATATAATATAATAATCTTTTTTTCATTAATACAAAAAAAATTATAAAATAACTAAATAAAGACTAATTAACTATCTAAAAAGCTAACTAAAAAAAAATCTGAAAAAATACACATAAATATTCATCCCCTAGATAAAACTTCTTTAGACTCAACACAAAAAAAGACTTCGTTAAACATAAGTTAAACGCATAAAAAATAGAAAAAAATAGATAATTTACAAATAAAGAACAAAAAATTATTTGAAATAGATATAAAAATATTATAAAAATAAGAAAAAGTATTAATATTATACAAATTTTAAATAAAAAACATATAGAACACAGGAAAAAAGTTTAAAAAACAAGTGAAATATCCAAAAAGATGTCGTTTAACTTATGTTTAACGAAGTAAAAAAATAAGAATACTCCCAAAAAATACAAGATATAACTAATATCAGATAATGTAATATAATATTTCTATATACTATAATTTGATAAACTGAGTATATAAATATTAGGATTTTGTAATAAATATTTTCCAATAAAAACATAACCATACAAATAAAATATAAAAACATGTATATGAAAAAAGCGAAAAAGAAAAAAAATTTTATAAATCAACCTCAAAAACAAAAATAAAAATCTAAACTATTTCATAATAGATTATTTCTTATCAATTATTTCATAATACGAACCATTTAAACAAGATTGACAAATAGCTTTACCATTAATTAAAGAATGTTTATTATCTAAAACTACTTCATTGCAAACAGAACATCTTTTTTTGATTGTTGGCATTCCAGGTAAATTATGCTCATCAAAATTAATTATAACATCTTCAATTTTAAATAATTCTTCGGTTGGAGTATTCTTATATCTTTCAGTTCTTTCATTTAAAGTTTCACCAGTATTTACGGTTGAGCTAGCATCAATATCAGTTAATCTAAAAGCTTCTTTAGTTTTTTTATTGAAAAATGTTACTGCAAATTTGCCATAATCAATTAATTTAACTGATTTAGTCCCTGTTGATCCCTGTGTAATAGCTTGAACAGCATCATAAACACAACGATCAATTTCAACAACAGATATTAATTCAGAATTTTTTTCATTGAAATTAAAATTAAATCTATCAATTGCATAAATTGACATTTTAGTTCCTGTTAAAACTCCACCACATATTTCTCCATGGAAATTTTTAGCTATTTCTAATTGTTCATCAAAAATTTCATTCATACTTCTTTCCTCATAACTTTATAATCATTTAAAAGATTGATATAAACATTAAATAATAAGTAATACTTAATAATTAATACTTAATAATTTTTACAAATTATTCAACCATAATTAATTTTCCCGTTTTAGGGTCTTTGTAAACTTTTCCCATCTCAACATATCCTTTTCCAGAACTATTAGATGAATTAATATTATTATCAATTTCTTTTCCCTGCTTTACTTCAGATACAGTTTTTATTTTTTCCATAGTTGACTTTTTTTCTTCTGGAGTCATATCTGTATCAAAAACTATAGATTGCATATTCCACGACATAACAAGGAAAACTAATAAGCCTACAGATATTACAAGCATTGCATCAACAAGGTTTGTAGCACCTGCCATTGGATCCTCTTCAGTTCTTGAAGACCTCCTGTTTCTTTTGGACCTAACCATAAAAATCACAATAAAAATTATATTATAAATATACAAATTCTACATCAATAGATATCTTTGTAAATTAAAAACTTGAATTAATAGAGAGTTAGAATTAGTCAGGATGATTCTTTTTCATAAAATCTAATACAGCATCTGATAATGCATCTAAATTAGATAAATAATCATCATACCATCTTTTTCTTATTTTAGATACAAAATATCCTATTCCACCAGCACCAATACCTACAACAGTTGTATCAAAAGCAACAATAATTGCATTAGCTAAACCATTAATATCTCCACTACCTAAAGCTGCAAGACCAGGACCCATAGGAATTAAAGTTCCCATTAACCCAAGAGTAGGACCAATACGAGCCATTATGTCAGTTTTTTCAAGAATTTTATCAATTAAATTTTCTTCATTTTCAATTAATTTTCTAGCTAAAGCTTCAAGTGATTCTTTAGATAAATCTTTTGAAGATATTAAATCTAATAAATCTTCTTTTTGTTTTTCAGGAATTTCTGAAAGACTAATTGCATTTTTTGCTACTTCAACATTTTCAGCTAAAGAAATATCATGAATTAACTTTTTCATCGTTGAAATTGGTACTTTTTTTCTCGAACTATATTCTGAAATAAGACTTCCAATTGTTATAACTGCATAAACAGCAAATATTAACAAAAGAATTATTACAGGAATTAATAAGCTTTGAGAAATTACATTTAAAGTAGAAGTTAAAATCCCACTACCTGGAATATTTAAGACCATTTAATCACCTACAACACATATATTATCATTATAATTTAATTTAATTTGAAAATTTTAACATTATTCAACTAATTTAACTAATCTAGCTAATTTAACTACTTTAGCTTATTTAACTAATTTAATTTATTTAACTTATTTAACAAACCTAAGAATTTATCTAATATAACTAATTTAGCTTATTTAACAAAGTTAACAATTTAACTAATCTACTAATCTAGCTAATTTTTTAAGAAACTATTTCTTTTAGAAAGTAAAACTCCGATAATCATTAAAACAAATATAACTGGTATTAAATATATTATTAAATTTGCATCAACTAAACCAATAGGTTTCATTATCATTTTGAATCCATTTATTAAGTTTGGAAGTAAAAAAGCAGCTAATAAAAAGTAAACACCTAAAAAAAGCATGAAATTTCCAAGTATAATTGGATATGGTTTCTTTATAAATTTAACAATTATATTTGCACAAAAATATGAAATAATAATCACTAAAGCCAAAATTATTGCAATTATAGGACTTAACTCTCCTATAGACAATCCCATTATAGGAGCAACAAAAATAGCTGTTATTGTTATAGATATAAAACAACAAGGAGAAGGGGCAATTACTGCAAGTGCAGATGTGGTTGAAGTATTGCAATTATGAACCTTCCATTCCCTAATTGTAGTTAAACCAGCTATAATCATTATAATTGACATAGCTATAAATATAGGAGTATTGTATGAAATAACAAAGTTAGTAAATTGACTTGAATAAATTGAAGCAATTTGTGTAGCTATATAGATCCCAATACCATAAATAGCTATAAGTAATAACATAGCTTTTTTTGAAAGGTTAGCCATAGCTGAACCTAAACCAATTTTAACACCAAAAACTATAATTGCAGCAATTACACCTGCTTGCCATAAAATATCCATTGGATTCATATTCTTACCTATAATAAATGTTTTTAATTAAAAATTTGAATTTTTTATCATTTTTTTTATCATTTATAAAAAAATCTTAATTATAAAAAGTTATATAAAAATTTGATTTAAAAATTAAAATCTAATAACTTGATAATCCAAAATTAATACTTTAACAATCAAAATCTTAAAAATTAAATCTGAAATTAATAATCTAAAAATTAAAACCTTAAAAATTAAAATCTAAGAAATTAAAATATAAGAAATAATACCTAAATTAAAATTTAAAAAAATTAAAATTTAGAAAATTAAAATTAGTTTTCAATTTTCTAATTAAACAACTTTCACGGATTTTATTTCAGATTTACCATTATTAGTAATTTTTACTTTTTGAGTTCCTTTTTTAGTTGCTTGAACTTTCATTTTTAAGGTTATTGTCTTTTTAGAAGGAACTTTTTTAATAGTCCAAGTTTTTGAGTTTTTATTGTATGATGCATAACTACTTTTAGATACAGCAGCTATTTTTAATCCTTTTGTAGTAGCTATTTTACTTGTTATTGTACTAGAATTATCTAATCCAGTATTTTTAATTTGTGTTGTTATATAGAAATATTTAGCTTTTTTGACTTTATTTGCACTTAATAAATTACTACTAGATAATTTAATATCTTTATTTACTTTTAAAGTAGTTTTGACTCCACTAATATCTACCCAATAATTACCTTTGTTTAAATTATCATTGTAAGTTGCATTGATTGTATTAGTAAATGTTCCTGATTTTGAAGGTTTTGCAGAAAAGACTAAAATAGCATTACTATTACTAGATAATGAATCAATTGTCCATGTTCCATTTGAGAAAGTACCTTTAGATACTATTACAGAATTTGGATTTACACCTACTGGTAAAATATTAGCTATACTAATATTGCTTCCAGCTCCTTTTCCTGTATTAGCTACTGATACAGTATACATTACAGTTTGTCCATTGGTTATTGTAGTTTTTTCATAGGAAGATTTGATTGAAATATTTGCAGGGGTTTGTGAACTATCAGAATATGTTCCATCAACATTAGAATTTGAATTAGCAGAATCTGAAGTTACTAAGTTATATCCAAAGTTAGGTGAAGTTGATTTTGAAGTGTATGTGAAATTATTACCTATTAAAGTTATGTTGCTGTAACTACTTGATAAAAGAATACCAATAATTCCATTTTTCATAGTATTATTTTGAATTAAAACATCAAAAGCACCATAAGCAGTAATAGCACTTAAAGTAGTGTTTATTATAGTATTATTTAAAAAAATATGCCCACCAGAATGCATAGTATAAATACCTTCGCTAGCATTAGTTATTATATTATTAGATACTACTGAATTAGCACTACTTCCATGTCTTATATCAATACCATGTCTTCCAACATTAGATATTGTATTATTATTAATAATTGCTGCACCAGAACCAAAGTTGATTATTCCAGTATCTGCCATATTAGTAACAATATTATTATAAACAGACATTGTAGTTGCACCAGTACTCATTGCTAAGTAAATACCCCATGCAGAATTATTTAAAACATTATCATGAATACTAACATTGTTTGTATTACGCAATGCATAAATTAATGTGTTTTTGGAATTTGCAGAAGAATTAGTTAAATAATCAAATCCTGGCATACTAGTAATATTTAATCCATATATATCACTATTATTAGAACCATTTACAAAATAAAATGCAGCTGCCCTATCTATAGCATATTTAGATATATCGGCAGTGTCCAAAGTTGAATTATCTACAATTGCTTTTATAAGAGCATTTGAACTACCGGTTATATTTATAGTTTTATTGATGATTAATCCTATATTTTCAAATATTCCATCATTAAAAAACAATGTATCTCCATCTGACATTCCATTTATAATGTTTTGTATCTCACTATTTGTATTGGTATCATTTACATCATAAACAGTGGCAGCAGAAGAAAAATTAACAGTTAAACCAATTCCTACAATTGCTATTAAGATGAAAAACATATAAGCCATACTTTTATTAAATCCATCTTTACTCTTTAATTTAATATTAATCACGTCCTTTAGTCGTATTGATATTAATTAATCCCATTTAATTAATATTTAATTATAAATCATGTTATTAATCATGTTTATATAATTTATTTCATATAATTCATATAAATACAAACAATAATAATACTCAAAAATTAATACTTAAAAGATTTTGAAATTAATAATATAATAAAATATTAAAATCGTTATGTAATTATATAAATATCGGTATATTCTCCATTATATTTAAATATTACCATAGTTATATTACTTATATAAAACTATTTATATAAAATAAATATGAATAAATGAGATAAAAAATTGAAATAAAAGATTAAAATTAATATTTAATAAAATTAAATATTAAAATATTTTAATATTGTATAAAATTTGTATATAATAATTTTAAAAGAAAAAAAATCTTTATAACGATATTAAAAATAAAATAAAAGGTATTAAATCCTATAAATTAAATATATATTAATATAACTTAATAAATTTATAAAATTATAATAGAAATTATATAGAAGTCATTGAAAAAATATGAATAATTATAATAAAGATATAAATCATGTATGAAAAATATAAAAAATATATAATTGTTTATCATAAATCAACACATTAATATAATTACTAATATAATTTAAACCTAAGGGTTATTTATGTGATAAATACAAAAATATTAAATAAGATTTTAAAAAAAATAAAAAAAACAGATAAAATTGTAAGAAACCAAATTAGGATGTTAAAATGGATAAATTAAATATAATAAAAAATAATAGAATTAAATATATAATCATATCGATAATTTTTATTATTTTTATATTTAATTTCATTTCTCCTAATTACTCTGCAACAATAAAAGTTGAGAATAACGCCACTAATCAAGAAATACAAGACTTAATTAATCATTCAAACTCAGGAGATATAATTCAATTTAAAAAAGGTGTTTATAACAATATATCACTGATAATAAATAAAAAATTAACCTTAAAAGGTAATGGAACAACAATTATCACAAAAAATTCACAAGATAATAATGGAACTGTAATAAATGTAAATAATACTTTTGGTTTTTATTTTACAAAAAGTGCTTTAGGTAGCTCATTAATTGGTTTTAATATAATCAGTAATTCTGACTATGCAGTAATAGTTAATTCCTCATCATTGACAATGACCTCAAATAAAATTAATGAAAATCAGAATGGAACAGTAGTGGGAGGATCAAAAAAAGGTGGAGTATTGTTTTATAATAGTAAAGATTCAAAAGTAAACAGTAACACAATAGCTAATTTTGGAGGTTATGGAATAAATATCATAAACTCTAAAAATATCAAGATTTCATTATCTAATATAATTAATAATAGTAATTCAGGAATATTAATATTTAAATCATCAAATATTCTCATTAATAATAGCTCAGTATCAAATAATAAGAATCATGGAATTGAAGTAATCCTTTCAAATTATACCACAATTATTAATAATAAAATTGAAAAGAATTATGATGGAATATTTTTATCAAACACAAAAATAACTAATATCACCAATAATTTCATTAATAATAATAAAAGAAATGGAATAAATCTTAATGATATAACAGAAAGAAGTTATATTATCAGTAATACTATTTCTAAAAATGCAAATGGAATTCAATTAAATGGTAAATCAATCAATGATTTTGTTTATCTAAATATTATTAAAGATCAAAGGCAAACAGCCGATACTGATCTAGATGTTTTTGAAACAGGAAATGGTATTGTAATTGGAGATAATTACGATCCTACTTCAAATTTTAACATTGAATACAATACAATCCAAAATAATGAAAATTTTGGTGTTAAAAATAAACCACAGTTTGATGAAATACCCATTGGACCTAATTATTATGGAAACAATGGAAATCATATATGTCCAAGAATACTTGCATCTTTTCTCACAAATATTAATGGTAAGTTAATATGGGGTAGGGTAGATACGGGTTATACAATAGATTCTGATGGAAGAATAGTTCCTCCAGTTGGTCCAAATACAGGTCCAATAAAACCGACAAACCCAACAAATCCAAATAATAATGGCCTTAATAATATTAACTCTGGTTCAAATGGAAATTCAATTAATCCTTCTAATCAAAATGTAACTAATAATGGAAAAATAGAGAATAATACAAATAGCTCTAAAAAAATTAATAGTACTGATAGTCAATACTCTGTAGGAGATAGTGGAAAACCATTATTAAGTAAAGCATATGAAATTATATCAAATCAAATAAGTGGATCTAATGGAGAAAACGCATTACTCCCTTTTTTAGTACTTTTTGCAATAATTGGAGTATTTGTTTTTGGATATTTAAAAAAGAGAAAAATATAATTATAGTACAATATTATAATTTATTATATTAATTTTAATTTATTTTAATATAATTTAATATAATTTGTAAGAATTTATTTCGATTATTGTACTGTAATTATTATAAAAATATTGAATTTAATGATTTAAAGATGTATATTAATAATTACCATGTCTAAAAGTAGCCATAATTGGAACATCCATATCAATAGCATCTAAAAGAATATCTGTGATTTCAAGCCCTTGTTTTAATCTTACTAATCCTTTTTTACCAACAGTGCCTGTAAAAAGATATTCTCCATTAACAGAAACATCAAATTCATCACCAATATGTTCATAACCCATATTTAAACTTAAATGTTTATTAGATATTTCATATGTAATTTCAAATTCTTCATCTTCAATTGGATCATTAAAGCTACTTTCAAAATTATTATTGTTATTATTATAATTCCTATTATCATTACTAGAATAATCTTTCTTTAAATCTTCATCTTTTAAAGATTCAAAAGGTTCTACACCAATACTAATTCCAACTTTTCTTTCAAGGTCATCGATTCTCTTACCTTTCTTACCAATGATTTTTGGAATGAATCGCTCATTAACATAAATTTTTATCCTATCATTAGAAACAAGTTCAGCTTTAACATTAGCTTTAGGAGCTACTTTTTTAACAGCTCTAATAACTTCTTTTTCAACAATTTTATCTACAGCTGATTTTGTTTTTTGTCCATCACTACCTTTATCAGATTGAACTAAATCAACATCCATAACAATGGTTTGTTCACCATAAGTATAGATTTCATTTTTTAAATCCCCTGTTTCAAAATCACGGACTTCAATAACAGGTCTTGCAAGATCTGCTTCTTGCATACCAGAAGGAACTTTTACTGTAAGATTTGTTTCATAAATAGCTTTAATTTCACCATCTTCAATATAAATAGTTGTATCAACAATAGAAGGAATTATACCTAGCTCTACTCTTGCAGCTATTCTTTGAATAGCATCAATAGGACGAGTAGCATGAACAACCCCAATCATTCCAACACCAGCTAATCGCATATCCCCAAATATAGCAAAATCATGATTCTTTCTAAGTTCATCATAAATTGTAAAATCAGGCCTAACAAGAAGAAGAATATCGGCTGTTTTTTCCATATCTCCATCAAGAGGAGCATATTGGGTTATCTCATCCCCAACTTGAAGATCACGTGGAGACTCCATTGTTTTAACAATTTGATTCATATCTTCAGAGAAAAATTTAGCTATAGCTTGAGCAAAAGTACTTTTACCTGCACCTGGAGAACCAGAAATAAGAATTCCGTTAGCACTATTTCTAAGTCTATCCATTAATTTATCAGATAATCTATAATCCTCAAGTGAAACTTCAGCTACTGGTCTAACAGCAGTAATTTCCATTCCTTCTGAAAAAGGAGGTTTAGCTATTGAAATCCTGTATTCTCTAGATTGAACAACAGTAGCTCCTTCTTCATCAACTTCTAAGTATGTTTTAAAGTCATGGCGAGATTTTTCAATAATTTCTTCAGCTAATTTTTCCAAATAATCATAAGTAATTGGCTTAGAATCAAGTTTTACTAGATTAATGTTACCTGGTTTTCCTTTTTTTGCCATTGGAACAACATTTTCTTTAAGATGAACTGACATAGTTTCATCATCAAAGTATCTAGCTATTGTAAGTTCACTTTGGGATTTATCAACTTGCTCTACATAAATAACTGAAATACCTTGAGCTTTAGCTACTTCACTTAAAATTTTATCAGAAGTGAATAAAGTAGCTAATTCAGATTTAGCTATATCTCTGATAATAGCATCAATTTCCCCAGTTTTAGAAAGAGAAATTTCATAATTATTAGGTCTTTTACCTGTGAAACTTATAGCTAATTCCCCAGACTCAGCTAATTTTTGAAGGTTTTTTAATTCATTTAAACCTTTTCTACCAATTAAATGACCTTTATTAGTTTGATATTCAAGTTCAGCTACTACTGCTTCAGGAACAATAATTTCAGGATAATTTAAATCGTTTTCCTTAATAAGCTTAGTAATAATTCCTTCAATAATAGCACTAGTATCAGGAACTATCTTTGATATATTTTCTATATCTTCCATATCTATCTTTTCTATAGGATCCATTATTTGCTCCATTTTATAAACTTTATAAATTTAAATTTTATATTTATAATATATTAACTTTATAACATATCTATTTTGTTCATAATAAGTCTTATTTTTATTATATCAATTTAATTCTTTATAGAAGTTTTTAAAAATAATATATAAAATTATGATTATAAAAAATAAAATAAAAATTAAAATAATAAAAATATTTAAAAAAAATATAATAAAATTGCAGTACCACCAACTTAAAAAATCATTGTTTATTTTTAAATTGAGAAGCCTACCTTACACTAAACCAATGGGTCTTCTCAAAAAAATTAAGAGGCGGTACTAATGAAATCAGAGCTAATATTGTTTATTTCGTTTATATTAAATAATCATTACTTGAAATTGAATTATGTATCATAATTCTTCTTAAACAGTTTATTTAACTAATTTTTAAGAATAAAAGTTGGTTTACTGCACCATGATTAAACTAAATAATATAATTATTTAATTAAATTTAATAAACTTAATTAAATTAACTCTCAATATAATTTTATACTTGAAACTTTATAAATCATTGCTTTCCATAAACATCATCAGGATTGAAAAGTCTATCAGCTATTATTTTAATATCTTTTTCATCTAAATTTTCTAAATCAGTATTAGATTCATTGATTTTTTCGATTTCAAGTTCTCTAAAGAAACAAGAGTAATATCCTTCATGACAAGCTGCACCTGTTTGATCTACTTTCAATACAACAGCATCCATATCACAGTCAGTAAGGACTTCTTTTACTTTTTGAGTATTTCCTGAACTTTCTCCTTTTAACCAAAGTTTATTACGAGAAGTACTCCAATAGTGAGCAATTCCAGTAGATAAAGTTTTCTTGAGAGCTTCTTTATTCATATAAGCTACCATCAAAACTTGAGAAGTTTTATAATCTTGAGCAACAGCTATTACTAATTTCTGCCCATTAACATCATGTTTAAAATTAATTTTAATAATAACATCTCCTAATTTAAATTCTTAAAAAAGTGTTTTAGTTAATTTTTCAATACCATTAATTAACTCTGAAATTTCTTCTTTTTTTGGGTCACGATCTTTATTATGATCACATAAATTACGAATATCTCCAAAGCTTTGTATTTGTCTCCATAATGGAACATCAATAATATCATTGCTTTTTAAAATTTCATTAAAATCATTTATAGAAGGATTTTTTTTCCGTGAAGATAAATTATGGTTTTCCATCACTTGTAAAAGATGTTTTTCAAGAACTACACCAGCAATAGCACCTGAACCTCGAAAAAATCCTTTTTTACATAATTCTTTAGCAGCATCTAATTCAGAATCAAAAAAATCTGCTTGAATAATTTGTTTAATATCAAAAAGAGAACTGTCAAAACGAGAAGATACAGAATTAAGAATAGCTAATTGCTGACTGAATTTTGGTATAGCTGCACGCTTATCAACATTACCAACAGTAAAGTTATCGAAATAATCTTTGATACAAAAATTTTCAAATGTTATATTTTTTCTAGATTTAGGTTTTTCATAATAACTCTTAAAATCTTCTAATCGATCAGGAAGTACTTGTTTAATAACAATAAAAGCTTCAGAATACCATTTTTGATATTCTTCATCAAAATTAGGCAATTTATTAAGATATTCTTCTGTAAAATAACCATCATCTATACATTTTTTCTTATGATGAGGATAACATTCTAACATCATAGAAAGTTTAAGAGAATCTCCTTTATTAATAAGATTTTTTAAATCTTCTTTATACTTTTCTAAATTATTAGTCATAATAATCACTAAAATTTATTTAACTATGAATTATATAATCAATAATACCATCAATAGCTACTAATTCTTGGTCTCCAGAAGACATATCCTTAATAGTAACATTATCATTTTCTAAATCATTTTTACCAACTAATATAACAAATTTCGCATTTAATTTATTAGCTGTATTAAGAAGTTTCTTTAATTTTTTTCTTGAAAGATCAATTTCTGTAGAAATACCATTATTTCTTAAGATTTGACCAATTTCAAAAGATTTTTCTCTTGTATCATTAGAAAAGGGAGCTACAAAAACATCAACAATTGATTCTTTATTATCAATATTTTCTTTATCTTTTTCATTATTTTTTTCACTTTTTTTACTTTCAATAGCATGCATTAATCTATCAAAACCAAAAGCAAAACCAGTAGATTCAACTTTTTCTCCACCAAATAACTCTACGAGATTATAGCTACCTCCACCAGCTACTTGTTTTTGAGCTCCAAGCTCTGGAACATATATTTCAAAAACAATACCTGTATAATAGTCTAAACCCCTAGCTATCCCCATATTGATAGTATAATTAGAGATTTTAAAGCTTTTTAAAAGATCAATAAGCTGTTTAAATTCATCCAAAGCATCATTTGTTTCTTCAAATTCACTTACAAGATCTGTAACTTTAGCTATTATTTCATCTTTTCCAACTAAATCAACAAGGTTAATTAAAATATTAGCTAAATTTGAATCATTTATTAAATCTCCACTTGAAAGTTCATTTTCAAGTAATTCTTTATTTCCTTTATCAATTAAAGTCATAACCTTTTCTTGGATTTCAGTTTCTATATTGAAATGCTTAAACAAGGCTCTTATTATTCCTAGATGGTTAATGTGAATTTCAGCTGTATCAATTCCTAATCTTTCTAAAGATTGTTCAGCCATAGCTATTGCTTCAGCTTCACCTTCAGGAGATTTTGCACCTATTAATTCACAACCAAATTGCCAAAATTGACGGAATCTTCCTTTCTGAGGACGCTCATATCTAAAACAACTTCCAAAATAATAAAGTTTTATTGGCTTAGCTGTTTTTTGCAGTTCATTTATATATAATCTAGCTACTGGAGCAGTAATTTCTGGCCTAAGAGCTATTTCGCGATCAGATTTATCTTTAAAATTGTATAATTGATCTACTATCTCATCACCAGATTTTGTTGTGAAAAGGGAAAGATCTTCGAATAAGGGAGTTTTTATCTCTTGATAAGCATAAGTTTCAAAGACTTCTCTTAATGTATTTTCACATTTTTTTCTCTCACGCATCTCATCAAAAAGAAAGTCTCTTGTTCCTCGAGGTCTTGTAAATTCCAATAATATTCCTCCAATAATAATTAGTAATATTTAGTAATAACAGCAATAATAACTGTAATAGCAATAATAAAAGTTTATAGATATTAAATATGTATTAAATATGTATTAAATTTAATAACTTAGCTAATCTTAATTTATAATCTAAATTCATAATCTTAATTTATAATATTTTATAATATTTTTAAATTTTATATATAATATATTTAAATAATTTTCTTAATCAATTAATTTACTATATTTTATAATTTTATCTATCAATTAATACTCATATCTTTATAATTTTAATTAATAATATTAACTTATATAATTATTAAGTTATATTATTAATTTATAATATTAATTACTTTACAAACATTAAATTATATATTAATCAAAGTTTATATATTATATGATAAAAAATTATCTGAAAATAAAGTAAAAATAAGAATAAATCTAAGAAAAAATTTAAAAATAAAAAATTATAGTGGGTGATTTAGTGATTGATGGAACTACAAAAGTTATTGGTGTAATAGGAAATCCTATAGGTCATACCCTCTCTCCAATAATGTTTAATGCTGCATTTAAAGCTATGAATATGAATTATATTTATGTTCCATTTAAAGTAGAGAAAAATGACTTGAAAAATGCTATAAGAGGAGCAAAAGCTCTTGGAATTAAAGGTCTGAATGTAACTATTCCTCACAAACAAAAAGTTATCAATCAACTTGATAAATTTGATATTATGGCTAATCTAATTGGTGCTGTTAATACGATTGATTTTAAAGATGGAGTGTCAAAAGGTTACAATACAGATTGTGTTGGTGCTGTTAAAGCTATTAAAGAAATTTGTGAGATTAAAAATAAAAATGTTGTCATAGTTGGAGCTGGAGGATCTGCAAGAGCTATAGCTTTCCAAATAGCTATTGAAGAAGCTAATAATATAACTATGATTAATAGAAGTTCAAAAAAAGCTAAATCACTAATATATGATATAAAGACATTACTTTCTGCTGATTATACAGATCATTCAAAATTAGATGATATAACTATTGATTTTTCTCATATTGACTTAAATTTCAATTATGGCGAACTTGCTGATCTTCCAAAATATTTAAAAGACGCTGATATTTTGATTGACACAACACCTGTTGGAATGTATCCTAATGTCAATGATATTCCAATAGCTTCAAAAGAAATGATGCATTCAGATCTCGTTGTAAATGATATTGTTTACAACCCTCTTCTAACAAGTCTTTTAAAAGAAGCAAAAAAAGCTGATGCTAAAATAGTTTCTGGAATAAAAATGCTATTATATCAAGGTGCTGAAAACTTTAAAATTTGGACTGGAAAAGAAGCTCCAATAGATGTTATGGAAGAATCCTTACTAAAAATTATGAAAGAATAGTTTTTGCACTAATAGATGTTATGGAAGAATACTAGCTATAAATTATGAAAGAATAGTTTTTAAGAGAATTAATTGTTTTTAAGATAAAATGAAAATCGAAGATCCTTATAAAAAGAAAGAAGTTTTAAAACTACTTAAAATAATTGGTATTGATACTAGGTTTATTAGCTATACAGAAAATACCATCTATATCAATGATCAAAGATTTTCAAAATTTTCTAAAAAAAGGCAAGAAACTTTTAATAAATATTATCCTGAAATGAATATAATTAGCTCTGGTACCTTTCAAAAAATTTGTATAAGAGCTTCAAAGGTTTTATCAGAACAGCTATCTCCAAAAGATAAGATCTTATTATTAAAACCAGAAAACGATATAGATGAACTTTTAAAAATCGTTTTAGAACCTTATTCAAGAAAATATGGAGTTCAGTTAATTGAATCTAATATCAAAGCTTCTGATATTGATAAAATTGATATGGATTTTAATATTATAGATTCTAACATTGATTTTGCTATTGATAAAGATATAAATATAATAGCTAGATCTCTAACTTTAGATGAAAAAGTTGAAGATGTTTTATCAAATATATTTTCTGGAAATGGAATAGGAGATATAAACAAAAAGGAAAATAAAGAGTTTAAGTTTATTTATCCTTTTATAAATATTTCTAATAATTGGATTGATTCTTTTAATAAACAATTTAACGAAAATTATATTGATAAAAATAAAGATAAAAAAAATAAAAATGAAACATCTATTATAATAGCTGATTCTTTTATGGAATTTTTAGATAATATTATTCCGCAATATAAAGAAAACTTTCTTAAATCCACTATTTTTATTGAAAATAATTTAAATAAAAAGAATTAAACTTAATTATACTTTAAATAGCTAAATCTCTTTATTTAAATTATTCCTTATTGTTAATAATATTAAAATAATATATATTTATATAATTGATTTATCAATTATTGATATATCAAGTATTATTATAATTTAAATTAAAGAATTTTAATTTTTATAAAAAAGATAAAAGTGAGTTGATACTAAATCAACTCTAAAAAAATAAATCTTGTTTTCAATACTAATTTTTTCTTCTATAGCTTACTACACCTAATAAAGCAATTATTAAAAGTATAGCTATTGGTATTCCTGTGTTTTTCATAGCTGCTTTTGCAACTGGATTGTCATTAGGATCATTGATATGTTCTGGAATTGTATCAGGATTAGGTCTAGGGTCAATGTCCGGTTTTGAAGTTGGAGTGTCATCATCAGGAGTAGAATTATCAGGTACTTTTTCTTCAACTACATTAACACTTGTAGAGTTAGTAGCTCCTGGATAAAGTCTGATTGCAAAATCAACTATTCCTTCAAAATCGAAAGTTTCATTAAATTCATCTAAAGAAGCAACAATATTTTGCTGTCCATAATTAGAAACAGTATAAGTAAGCTCAGCTATACCTTCACCATTAGTTACTACAGATCCCACCAATACACCATTAACATAAAAATTAATAGTTCTTCCAACAATCAAACTACCATTGTTACCAGTAGCTTTCACAGTTATTGTCACTTTATTAGCTGAAACATCAACACTTATGAATGATAACTCATTTTGACTTATATCCATAATGTTATTGACTCCAAGTGGATTTAAAACACCATAATTAACAACACTATAACCACTATTATTCAATATAATATTATCAGATAAAGTAAGTTGACCATTATTAATTATGGCATCACCATTGTTATTTGATATTTTATTTCGACTAATTATAGCATTATTAGCATAATTTCCAATCCCGCTCCCATTAATTGATGTATTGTTTATTATAGTATTATTAATCACAGTAATGTTGGTACCTGTAATAAAAATTGCACCGGCTTCAGTAGTTGCATTATTCCCTGTAAAATTACTGTTAGATATAGTATTATTACTACCAGTACTTACTATTGCACCACCTCTATTAGATGCGGTATTATTTTCAAAATTACAATTATTTACACTAAGATTAGAACCAGTACTAGAGATTGCCCCTCCATTAGTACCATATGCATTATTACTTGTAAAAGTACTGTTAACTATAGTAAAATTAGGGCCAGTAGTGGTTACTGCGCCACCAGCATATGCATTATTACCTAAAAAGGTAGAATTAATTACAGAAGAGTTAAAACCCAAAATGTATGCCGCTCCAGCATAATAAGCACTATTGTTTATAAAAATACAATTAACCATGGTTAATTTACCATTAACAGCAATGGCTCCACCATAAGTTGATGCTTTGTTGTTAATGAATGAACAGTTAATTAATATCAATGTATTACTACCCTGTAAGTTGTAAGTGTAGATTGCACCAGCATACCTATCGTGACCACTACCTGTAATATTTCCATTTATAAATGTTATATTTATAAATGTTACATTATATCCAATATCTATTGTGAATATCCTACCCAAATTTTGTGCATCAAGTATTACTTTGTCTTTAATTTTTCCTTGTATTGTGATGTTTTTATTTATTATCATGTTGGTATTGTTGTTGCCTGTGTATGTTCCTTCATCGAGTTCTATTGTATCACCAGGGCTTGAGCTACTAAGTGCACCACTTATTCCACCAGCAGTTGTGTTATCAATAGTAGTAGTGGTAGCTGCAAATCCAGCTTGTAAGCTAATTACAGCTAATAAAATGATACTTGCTATAATTAAAGTATGGGTTATTATTTTTTTGTTTTGTTTAATTTTATTCACCTCCCCATTATGGGATTAATTTTTTCGAAATTCAAAAATGTGATAAAAAAGAATAGAATAGTCCCTAAAAAAGAATATTAATATAATAGGGATGGTGATAATTATCTAAAAAATTCTTAAATAAAGTACATTTATCCTTTTAATAATCACATTTACAAATTTTTTTGATTATATAAAACCAGTTATAATACCTATAATATTATAATAAAACTCTCCACAAAAAGTTATCATACTTATTATAAATTATAAACATTAAAAAAAGAGCATTTACTCAAATATCATTGGATAATAGCTCCTCTAATCATATATAATCATGAAAAAATTATTTAAAAAATTGTAATATTTTATAATAATCTTTTCATTATTATATAAAAAACAAATAAAATATGTCTACCTAAAAAAATTAGATTTTAAAACCCCTCCTTTAACAAAAAACAATATTATTAATTATAAAATATTAACTTCGTTAAATTTCAGTTAAACGAAGCAAATTTAAGAAAAAATAGTCGAAACTTGAAAAATAGAGGAGTATTTTCTTTATAAAAAAATAAATTACATGAAAAATATTGAATAATTAATAAATTTAATAATTAATTAAATATTATTGTAGCAAATATAAATGAATATTATATTAATTATATTAAAAAAACAGCAAGTTACTTCGTTTAACTGAAATTAAACGAAGTAATGAAAAACATATAAAAATTTACATATTAAAATTATGAAATCAGTAAAACAATAAATGAATACAAAAATTTAATAATTTATCTGTAATATGTTTTTTACTATATAATATGATATTATAAAAAGTAATATATAAATATTGTTATTTTGTAATAAATATTTTCCAAAGAAAATATAAATATATCAATCAAAAAGAAGAACAAGTAAATAAAAAAATTAAAAAATAAATGAACAATAAAACAATAGATAATAGCTAAATTATTGAATTAATAATAAAAAGAATAAATATAGCTATTTATTATCCATTGTTATTTTAATAATTTTATTTTTCTGTTTCTCTATATATTAAACCAATATTACGTGCTCTGAAAATTTCAATATAAGCAAGAATAACTGAAGATATAATAAACCCAATAATGCCCATA
>NZ_JAHLZE010000017.1 GCF_020148105.1 Methanobrevibacter sp. TMH8 | reverse complement strand
TTCGTTTAACAGAAATTTAACGAAGTTAATTTTTTTGCAGTGAATAATATTATTTTTGTTAATATATGCAATATTTTATTAGATTTTTTAGTCACTTTAGGTCTTTTTTGTATAATGATAAAAAGATTATCAATAAAATTATTATAAATTTTTTGAGTAATTTTTTCATGATTATATAAGATTATGAGCTTTATTAATGATATTTGAGTAAATGCTCTTTTTAATGTAATAAATTATAATAAGATGATAACTTCTATGGAGAGTTTTATTTATAATTTATGCATTATAACTGGTTTTATTTAATCAAAAAAATTGTAGTGATTAATTAAAAGGATAAATGTCTTCTATTAAGAATTTTTTTAGATATTATCACCCCCTCTGTAAAATTCTTTTTTTAGGAACTAATTTTATTCTTTTTTAATCACATTTTAGAATTTCGAAAAAATTAATCCCATAATGGGGAGGTGAATAAAATTAAACAAAACAAAAAAATTATAACTCATATGTTAATTATAGCAAGTATCATTTTATTAGTTGTAATTAGTTTACAAACTGGATTTGCAGCAACTACAAACATCAACAACACAACAAGTGGTGGAATAAGTGGGGCACTCAATTCTTCAAGTCCTGGAGGCACAATAGAACTCGACGAAGGAACATACAAAGGTAACAACAATACTAACATGACAATCAACAAAAATATTACAATTCAAGGAAAAACCAAAGACAAAGTCATACTAGATGCACAAGGACTATCAAGAATATTCACAATAAACAATAACTTGAATGTGACATTTATAAATATAACTTTCATCAATGGAAATATTACTGGAGAGCATGGTGGAGCAATATATTCTAATAATAATTTTGGTTATTTGAATTTAACTAATTGTACATTTGAACAAAACAATGCAGGTCGAGGAGGAGGAGCAATTTTCTTCCGGGGAGGTAATTTAACTATTTTAAATTCTCTTTTCACTTATAATGTTGCTGATACTGAAAGTGGTGGTGTAATACTCATAACTACTGGTGGTTCTGGTTCTTCTAATGTTAGCATATCGGATTCTATTTTCATTAATAATACTGCAAATATTAGTGGTGGAGTGATTAGCTCAACTACTGGCAGTAACGGTGTTGTTAATATAATCATTTCTGATTCTATTTTCGCTGATAATAACGCTAATAATAATAGGGGTGGTGCATTAAGTATAAGTAGTGGTGCTAATGGCAGTCTTAATGCGACTATTTCTGATTCTATTTTCGCTAATAATTCTGCTTATGATAGTGGTGGTGGTTTATATATAACTGCGGGCAATACTGGCGTTGTTAATTTGGATTTATTTGATTCTATTTTCGCTAATAATACTGCTAATAATACAAATGGTGGTGGTTTATATATAAATCCTGGAAATTTTGGTGTTATTAATGTGACTATTTATAGGTTAAATTTCACTAATAATTCTGCTTATAGTAATGGTGGTGGTTTATACACAACTACTGGTTCTGGTTCTTGTAATGTTAGTTTGGATATTCATGATTCTAATTTCATTAATAATGTTGCTAATAATATGGGAGGAGGGTTATCTATTGTTTCTAATACTAATGGTAATAGTCATGTGACTATTGATAACTGTACTATAAGTAATACTTCTGGTATTGGTGGTGTTTCTATTGTTTCTATTGGTACTAATAGTACTAATATTGTAGTTATTTCTGATAGTGAAATTACTAATAATGATGGTGAGGGCATTTATATTTCTGCTTCTAATGGTACTGATGCTGAGCTTGAAGTGAAAATTGTGGATAGTGAAATTACTGGTAATGGTGGTGATGGTGTTTATAATAACGACAGTGATCTAAATATAACTGGCAGTAATATTTCAAATAATACTGGTAATGGAATTACTACTGGTAGTGGAGGTAACTCTACTATAACTGATAATGAGATTGTTGGTAATGGTGGTAATGGTGTTTCTAATGATGGTAATTCTACTATTGAAAACAATACTGTTAGTGGTAATGGTGGCAGTGGTATTAATAATGGTGAAAATGGTACTGTTATAGTTAAAAATAATACTGTTACTGATAATACTGGTGGTGGTATTGTTAATAGAGGTAATTTAACAGGATCTGGAAATACTATCGAGTATAGAACTAATTTAACAATCAATACTACTGTTTTATTTAACAAAATCACAATAACTGTGAAAGCTACAGATGAATCAGGTAATGCTATTGATGGTGCAACTATTAATTTCTATATTAATGGAAAATTAATAGGAACTGCAATAACCAATAATGCAGGTATTGCACAATTTACTTATACTGCTTCAGTTTCAGGAACATACAACATTCTCGCAACAATGAACGAATTCAATACTACAAATAGTCTTGCAAGTGTTGCTGCGATTTATTCTGGAGCTAACATCACTAAAAACCTTAATGTAGTATTAGAAAAAGGTACTGTTATAGTGGTTTCCACACCAACTATTAATGAAGGTAAAAAAACCAACATAAAAGTAACTCTTAAAGACATAAATGGCAACATCCTCAAAAACAAAAAGATTTCATTAAAAATAAAAGGAAAAACATACACTGCAACAACTAACAGCAAAGGAATAGCTGTATTTAATATAGCTGGTTTAAAAGGTGGAAAACATACTTTTACAGTTAAATTTGCTGGAGACAAAAACTACAAATCATCAAACATTACAAAAATACAAAAAGTCAACCCTAAATCCAACCTAGCAATCATATCAATCAAAAAACTATCAACTAACAAAAGACTATCTACATGTAAAGTAACAATAGCTAACAAAGGAAGTTTAAAATCTAAAGCTACTGTTTTAGCTCTTTTCCATATGAGAAAAGGAATCAAAATCAAAACCAAATACATCAAAATCAAATCAATAGCTCCAGGTAAAAAAATATCAATAATAGTCAGCTACTTCCCAGACAGAGCAAACCACAGATACTGCATAGCTTACTTCACATTAGACCCAAAAAACAAAAACAAAGAAATAATATTAGCTAACAACAAAAAATCAATTAGCTTAAAACACTAAAAACAATTTTAAAGGATAAATTAATTTTTTTTTATCCTTTCTTTCATTTTTTATTTTATTTTTAAACATTTTTCATCTTTTTTAATTTTATTATCAAAAAACATTATATAATAAGAGATTTAAATATACATTTATAATAGAAATAGTAGAGATGAAACAAAATACATTGAATTATATTATATTTATATATTCTGTAGATTAATTTAAGACTCTAAAGGGGTTATGTCTCTTAAATTAATGTTTAACTTTTTTTAATTGTTCTATTATTGTTTTTAATTTTAACCACCAGTTAGTGATAATTTATTCTAATTATGGTTAAATGTTTATAAAAATTGTTATTTGGAAAGATTTTATGGTTAATAATGATAAAAGTAATGAAAATGATAAAAATATTGAAATCATTGATAATGACAAGACTAACGATGATACTATGGGAACTAAAGAAGATAGTATAAAAACTAGTGATGACATTGTAAGACCTAATAAAGATAACATGGAAAATAGCTATGAAGAAACAGAAGGGGTATCTACTATACTTGGAGATCCTAAAAAGGCTATATTGAAACTATCTGGGCCAATGATTATAGCTATGCTTATCACTTCTCTTTATAATCTTATTGACGGAATTTGGGTAGCTGGACTTGGTCAAAATGCTCTTGCAGCTATTGGTTTTATAACACCTATATTTATGGTTGTTATGGGATTTTCAAATGGCCTTGGAGCAGGAGCTACTTCAATTATTGCTCGATTCATTGGTGAAGGGGATAAACGAAAAGTTGATAATGCTGGTATGCATATTATGCTTCTTACAGTAATTTTTACTATTATTGTAACAACTCTACTTCTTTTATTCTTGCGCCCAATTCTTGAAGGGCTTGGGGCAGGTGTTACTATGGATTTAGCACTTAGTTATGGTAACATAGTATTTGCTGGTTCAATATTTCTTGTATTTACTGCAGCTGCATATGGAATACTCCGTGCTGAAGGAAATGTTAAAAAAACTACTTATGCAATGTCATTTGGAGCTATTCTCAATATGATTCTTGATCCAATTTTTATTTATACTTTTGGTTGGGGAATTGCTGGTGCAGGAATAGCTACTGTTTTATCAATGGCTATTGTAAGTTTAATAATCATTTATTGGTTTAGAGGGGATACTTATGTAAATCTTTCTTTAAAATTCTTTGATTATAGTAGTGATATTTTAAAGAAGATTTTAAATGTTGGTATACCTGCAGGTGCAGAGTTTCTTATAATAGCAATATTAGTTGGTGTACTTAATATGATATTAGTTACAGTTTCTGGTGCTGATGCTGTGGCTATTTATTCTTCTGGATGGAGAGTAGTTATGATAGCTATTGTACCGATAATTTCTGTATCTATTTCGGCTGTTGCTGTGGTAGGTGCTTCATTTGGTGCAAGGAGATATGAAAACTTTGAAATTATTCAAAATTACTCAATTAAAATAGGGTTATTAATAGCTGTTATAACTGCTGTAGCTACTTTCATACTTGCTCCTTATATTGCTTCTATATTCACTTATTCACCAGAAACAGCTCCACTTCATGGACTTATAACAGATTTCTTGAGATTAATGGCTTTATTCTATATATTCGTCCCAATAGGGGCCATAGCTTCTGCAATATTCCAAGGTGTTGGACGTGGATTTGATTCTTTCATGCTAACTGCTATAAGAGAACTTCTTCTTATTATAGTATTTGCCTATATTTTAGCTATTCCATTAGGATTAGGTCAGCAAGGAGTATGGTGGGGAATTGTAGTTGGAAATATTATTGGAAGTATAATAGCATTTGTCTGGTCTAAACTTTATATAAAAAGAATTATATCTGTTAAAGGTGGAGATAACGAGAATTTTAATAATATTTAATAATATTTAATTTTTTTTTTTTTTTTTGATTTAATTCAATTATATTATTATAAAATATTATAATAAAAAGTATAATAAAAAATTCAATTGTATATTACATAAATATTATATTACATAAAAAAATATATTACATAAAAAAATTGTCTGATAATTTTAAATAGTATTGCATACATATAGTTGTATGACAAGGTGTGATTCATATGATTGCAAAGACCAATATTTATAATAGATATCAAACAGTTATCCCTAAAGAAATTAGGAAAAAAATCAATATTGATAAGGAACAGATAATTGAATGGGATATTAATGATAAAGGAAAAGTTGAATTAACATTTAGAAAAAAACTAACCACAAAAGATATGATTGGAAGATATACTACTAAAAAACCAATTAATGCAACTAATGAATTGAAAAAAATGGAAAGAGGAGAATATTAACTTGATTTTCATAGATTCTGGTTTCTTAATAGCTCTTTTCATTGATAAAGATCAATGGCATGAAGATGCAGTTAAATTAATTGATAATATAGATGAATTTCCTAAAAAAGATAAAATTCTTAGTAATCTAATAATAGAAGAAATAATAACTATGATTGGTAGCTTAATTGGAGCTAAAGAAGCTGTTGAAGTATATAATTATATTCATGATAATTATACAGTATTTACAGAGAACAAAGAATTATATGACAGAAGTATGAGGACATTCTTAAAATATGATGCTACTCTCTCATTAACTGACAGTACAAATGTTGAAATAATGAAAGAATTAAAAATACACGAAATTGTATCTTTTGACTCAGATTTTGATAAAGTAAATGGAATTATGAGATTACATTAATTAAATTTTAATATTTTTTTATAACTTATTTTGTCTCTGATTATAATTCTGACTGTTCAGCTATACAAAATAAACAAACAGCATGTGGATTTTCCTTTTGTTTGTCTTTTACTGGACATAAATATTTATTATTTTCATAAGTTACCTTCAAACTCCCTGGGAATGGAGTTCCAATAGGATGGATTGGTTCATTTAAAATGAAAGTTGTGTATAAACAGATTATTGTGTATATTACAGGAAATTTATCATTTTCATTTTTGTATAGCTTTTTATCATTGAACTGATTTTCTAACAATTCAATTGCTTCTTGAAAATCAGTTTTATTATCTATTTCTGTATTATAATCTTTTTTATCTGCTTTAACATCTTTTATTCTCATGATAAAATATTTTATATATATTTCAAGATACTCTTCTCTATAACTAGCTTGAACATATTTTCCCTCTTCTCTTAATATAGCTGTAGCTAACATAAGATCATGAACAGAAATAGTTTTAGCTAAATCCTGAATTATTTTCATTAAATCATTTTTTGATATATTTTTTTTAGATTTTAAATTATTGAGTTCTTTAAACATATAAATTCCTTTATCTAATTATTATGAAGATTTAATATATTCAAAAGTGTATATTATTAAATTTATAATTTATTATTCTTTATTTTCTAATGTTATAATATTATATTATTATATATTTTTACTTTTAGGTTTAAAAAATTTAAATAATTTATATTTAATTTTTTATAAAATAATATTCTGTTATTAGGGGAAACTTGTTCTTTTATAGTAGATTATTGCTATTTAAAGCACCTTATTTGTAAATTATTCTATTATTCTAAATTATTCTAAATTATTTATAAAAAGTTCTTTTATTCTAATAAAAAAATCTTTTATTAAATTATAATATAATTTTATATATTATTAATTAAATATTTAATTAATAATATTGGCTATATAGATTATCATACTATTTTATCTAATAAATTTATTAATTATAAGACTTAGGAGAAGAAATTATGAAAATTGCAGTTATTGGTGGAACTGGGGATCAAGGTTTAGGTTTAGCTATGAGATATGCAAAATCTGGTGAAGATGTTGTTATTGGATCAAGAAAGGCTGAAAAAGCTGAAAATGCTGTAGCTGAAATTGAAAATATTTTAGGTCATTCAATGAAAAATCTTGAAGGATTGAGTAATCCTGATGCAGCTGTTGTTGCAGATATGCTCATTTTAACTGTGCCTCTTCAAGCTCAAAGACCTACTCTTGATAGTATAAAAGAATACGTTGATGGAAAAATATTAATCGATGCAACTGCTCCTCTCAATTCTAATATTGGAGGTTCTCCAATGGAATTTATAGAAGTTTGGGAAGGTTCAGCTGCTGAAAGGACTGTAGCTATATTAAAAGGTAAAGATGTAGCTGTTGTTTCAGCTTATAGTAATATCTCCTCTTCAAGCTTAATGAATCATGAGAAAGATATTGATTGTGATTGTCTTGTTTGTGGAGATGATGATGAAGCAAAATTAAAAGCTATGGAACTTGTTAATAAACTTCCTGGTGTAAAAGCTATTGATTGTGGAGGAATTTCAAGATCTCGTATCGTTGAAAAAATCACTCCTCTCTTAATTGGTCTTAATATCAAAAATAGAACTCATTATGCAGGAATTAGAATAACTGGCTTAGATAATAAATAATCAAAGAAAATTAGTTTTATATCTTTATTTTCATTTTTTATTTTCATTTTTTTATTTATTCAAATATAATTCTAATTTTGTAAATAAGGTGTATTGAAAATGCGTGGAGACTTATCTGACGAAATTGTTACTATAAAAATTGAAGAAAATCTTAATCAAAAAGCTATTGCATTGAATCAAAAAAGCTCTTTTGGAAACTTAGAAGGAGATGTTCTAGAACTTTCTATTATTGAAGCATTTTATTTAATGGAAAAAGGTAGATTAAATATTTATGAAAATAGTGAAAGTGATGAAAAATTAGAAAGTAATTATATTAGGAATATAATTAAAAAAAATAGTGGCTATGCTAAATATATTGTTTACAGGGATTTAAAGGATAGGGGCTATATTATAAAAACAGGATTCAAATATGGGTCTGAATTCCGTCTTTATGAAAGAGGAAAGTCACCTGGTGAAGGACATTCTGATTATCTTGTAAAGATTATCCATGAAAACTATGAAATAAATGCTTTAGATTTTGCTAGTTATGTTAGAGTAGCTCATGGAGTTAAAAAACATCTTCTATTAGCTGTCGTTGATGACGAAGAAGATATTACTTATTATGAAGTTGAATGGACTAGACCATAAATTTAAATCCATTTTATTTCTTTATTGGGTTAGTATAATTAGTAGATTAGTATAATTAGTATATAATTAATATATAAGTAAGATAATTATTTTTAAGTTACTTTAAAATTTATTTTTAAATTTATTTTTAAATGCTTAATTTCATTAATAATTAATGTAAATAACTCATTAAATATAATTATTATAAAAAGAAATTATTAATAAAGAAGTTATTATATAAAGAATTATATAAAATAAAAAGAATTATATATAAAAATTAAATCTTTAAGACTTAGGTGATATATTGATAGATCCATGGGCATCATCATCTGTTGATTATGAAAAATTAGTAAATCAATTTGGAATAAAAAAGTTTTCTGATATATTAGATGATATTGAAGAGCCTTTACCTCTTATGAAAAGAGGAGTTATATTTGGACATAGAGACTTTGATAAAATGATTCCATTTATCAACAACCACAAAGATTTTGCAGTTGTTACTGGAATGATGCCAAGTGGAAAAATGCACATTGGTCATAAAATGGTAGTTGATCAATTAAAATGGTATCTTGATAAAGGTGGAAAACTTTCTCTCCCTATAGCTGATATGGAATCATATGGTGCAAGAGGAATGGATTTTACTCAAGCTAAAGAATTAGCTATCAATGAGTATTTAGCTAACTATATTGCCTTGGGGCTTGATTTGACTGATGATAATGTTCTTATTTATCTTCAATCTCAACATACTCCTGTTAAAGATTTAGCATTTGAATTATCAAAGAAAACTAATTTTAATGAATTAAAAGCTATTTATGGTTTTAATCCTTCTACAAGCATATCTCACGTTTATGTTCCACTTGTTCAAGTAGCTGATATATTACTTCCTCAAATAGAGGAATATGGTGGTCCAAAACATGTTGTTGTTCCTGTAGGTGTTGATCAAGATCCTCATATAAGATTAACTCGTGATCTTGCTGATAGATTCAAATCTCAATTTGGTTTTATTCCTCCGGCTTCTACATACCATAGATTCCTTACTGGTCTTACTGGCGGTAAAATGTCTAGTAGTGAACCTAAAACAGCTATCTATCTAAATGATTCTCCAAAAATTGCAGAAAAGAAAGTGAAATCAGCTAAAACTGGTGGTCGTGAAAGTTTAGAAGAACAAAAAAAGTTAGGTGGATGTCCTGATAGTTGTGTTGTTTATGAAATGCTTGTTTATCATTTGATTGATGATGATAGTGAGCTTCAAAAGATCTATGAAAACTGTAAAAATGGAACACTACTTTGCGGTGAATGTAAACTAATGACTGCAGAGAAAATGAAGAATTTCTTTGAAAAACTTGATGAAAAAAAGGAGAGTTCTTTGGAAATAGCTAAAACTCTTTTATAATTCTATTTTTTCTTTATTTTCTTATTTACTATTTTATTTATTATTTTTTTATTATTTTTTTTTCTTCTTATTTTATATTCTTATTTTCTTTTTATAATCTTATTTTTTCTTTATTATTTTTAAATTAAAGAGATTATAATGCAAAAGTTTATATAGTATATTTTTAATAATATATGTAAAGCTAGCTTTACATGATTATTAATATTATAAATAATTTAAAAATTGTATTTATTAAAAAATTGTAATTAATTATCTTTATTATTTTTTGAAAATTAAAATTTTAAAGATAGTTCAATAAATTTGTATGTAAAGCTAGCTTTACATAAATTTGATAAATATTTGTATGTGATAAATATGAAAAATCGGCTTGAAGAGCTTAGAATTGAAAAAGGTATTAGTCAAGTTGAATTGGCTAATATTCTTGAGGTTTCTCGTCAAACTATTAGCTCTTTAGAAAATGGAAGATATAATCCTTCAGTTATTTTAGCTTTTAAAATAGCAAAATATTTTAAAATGTCGATTGAAGACATTTTCATATATGAAGGAGATGAAAAATAAAATAAAATTAAAGGAAATTAAAGGAAATTAAATGAAATAAAGGAAATAAAGGGGTATTTTATGGATAAAAATAGCAATGATCATGATAGTATAAATATTGGTAAAAATAATAATGACAATAATAAAAAGACCATTGAGGATGAAGAATATATAAATAATAAAAAAAGATATTATATATTTTTTGGATTAATCGGTCTATTTTTGATTATAATAACAAATATAGCTAGCTTATTAATTCCACAGTTTGCTTCTGATATGTTTTGGCCAAAAATACTTAATTTATGGGGGTTAATCTTTTTAATTTCTGCAATAGCACGTTTATATATTATGAGAGCAAGGCCAATGTGGACTAGAAAAACTAGAATAGATGAATATGATGAAAGAAATAGCTTAATACGAGGTAAAGCATCTTATGCCACATATGTATTCACAATATGTTCTTTAGCATTATTGGCTACAATTTTACTTTATTTAGATTATAATTTTTCTGCAATCTTAATAACAGTTTTAATATTTATGGAATTTATCGTTCTATTAATATTTACTAAATATTATGGAGATAGATTATAATTCAGAGAAAGATTGTAATTTTAGATAATTTATTTTTATATTATTTTCTATTCTTTTTTCTTATTTTTCTTATTTTTTATTTTTAATCTAATTTTAATCCTATTTTTAATCCTATTTTTATTTTTATTTTTTTATCTTTTATCTTTTGAAATAATTAATTATTTATAGCATGATTTACTAATGATTGAATATAATTTTTGTTATAAAAAATAAGAGTAAAAAGATAATTAATTTAAAATTAATTAAAATTAATTAAAAATTCTTTAGTTTAATTTAGAATTAATTGAGATTAGCTAAAAACTAGTATAAATTAGTGAGATGTACTGATAAATAGCTTTAAAGCTAATTAAAAATTAGAATTAAGGTGGTAAACTGCAAAATATTAAACATTATGTTCATTTATTCGGAAAGCTAATTAAAGTTTCTTTTGTAGAGAATAAATTTATAATTCTTTTTTCAGGGTTATTATTCGTTATTTCAATGTTATTTGGATACTTTTTTGCACCTTATATTACAAATATATTGAATCCTATGGTAGATTCATTTAGAGATAAGGTGCAACAAGGAGAAATAAAAATAACTCATGATTCAATATTTCTTAACAATGTTTTTGTAGGAATCATGATGTATTGTGGAGCTATTCTATTTGGATTAGTGACAGCTACATTATTAATAAGCAATGGTGTGTTCATAGGTTATTTTGCAACACAAATGCCTTTAAATGCTTTCTTAGCTTATACTCTTCCACATGGAATAATCGAAATTCCAGCTATTATTATAGCTGGAGCTAGTGGCTTTGTATTACTTAAGTTTATTATTTCTACAATTTATAATATATTTAGTCCTAATATCGATGAAAAAACAGATAATTTAGAGGGTTCTTATAATTGGACTATTAAAAATAGAATATTTTCTTCATTAGAATTCAATAGTAATATACTATTTCAATCTTTGACATTATTTGGAGTTTCTGTAGTTTTATTTGTTATAGCTGCATTTATTGAAGCTTATTTAACTATTCCAATAGGTAATTTCTTTATTTGAATTAGTTAAAATTATTTCTAATTATTTCTAATTATTTTTATTTATTTTTTTATTTTTTATTTCTTATTTTTTAATAAATTTTATTATAATAAATTATGATAGATTAAAATTAATTAAAACATCAAATATTTCATTTTATAAAAAAATTTATTTTTAAATATAATAAAAAAATATTTATAAAAAATTTATATAACATTATCTACTAAAAATAATATAGAATTGTTTGATATAAGTTTAATATATTATATTTTAATATATAATTTTAATATAATTAATTTTAAACTATAATATTTTTTATTTATATTTATTAATCTTTATTTATAGAAATAATAGATGTTTTTATTTATAATAGTGATCCTATGATTGAGTGTGTAAGTTGTAATGCAAAATATGATGATAATGAAGTCATCTATAATTGTAAAGAATGTGGTTCTGTATTAGAAGTTGTTGTGGATATTGATAAATCAGATGTTCCACGTGAAACTTTTGATTGTAGAAAAGATGTTTTATGGAAATATAAAGAATTCATGCCAGTTGATGAAACTAAAATAGTTTCTCTTGATGAAGGAGGAACTCCTTTTTGTAAATGTAATAAACTTGGTGAAAAACTTGGAATTGATCTTTATGTTAAAGTAGAAGGTTCCAATCCTACTGGTAGTTTCAAAGATAGGGGTATGAGTGTTGGTATGACTAAAGCTATGGAGCTTGGTGTTGATACTGTTGGTTGTGCTTCTACAGGAAATACATCTGCATCTCTTGCAGCTTATGCAGCTAGGGCTGGTCTTCGTTGTGTTGTTCTTCTTCCTAGTGGTAAAGTAGCTCTTGGAAAGTTAGCTCAAGCAATGTTCCATGGAGCTGAAGTTTTATCTGTAAACGGTAATTTTGACGAAGCTCTTGAAACTGTAACTGCTCTTGCTCTTGAAAAACATTTATATCTTCTTAATTCTATTAATCCATACAGATTAGAAGGACAAAAATCAATTGGATTTGAAGTTGTTCATGAACTTGGTTGGAAATCTCCAGATAGAATAGTTCTTCCTGTTGGTAATGCAGGTAATATTTCAGCTATATGGAAAGGAATTACTGAATTTCATAATGCTGGCTATATAGAAGATCTTCCAATGATGACTGGTATTCAAGCTGAAGGTGCAGCTCCTATAGCTAATTCTTTTAGAAAAAATACTATGGACATGGTTCCAGTTCAAGATCCAGAAACTATAGCTACAGCTATTAGAATTGGTGCTCCTGTTAGTTCTATTAAAGCTCTTAGAGCTATTTATGATTCTAATGGTTATGCTGAAACTGTTAACGATGATGAAATATTAGCTGCTCAATTAGATCTTGCTAGATATGAAGGAATAGGTGTAGAACCTGCTTCAGCTGCTTCAATAGCTGGTGTTAAAAAGCTTGTTGAAGAAGGTGTTGTAGATAAAGGAGAACAAGTTGTTTGTATTGTAACTGGTCATTTACTTAAAGACCCTAATACAGCTATTAATGCTTGTACAGAACCTATTGAAATTGATGCTGATGTTGAAGCATTAAAAAAGATTTTGTTGAATAAATAGTTTTATACTATTTTTTTATTTTTTATTTATTATTTTATTATTTAGAATTATTTTTCATACTTTTTTTATTTATCTATTTTTCTTATTAATGATTTCTAATTTTTCTTATTTCAAAATTTTATTATTTCAGTATTAAAAAATAAGATTAATAATATATGGAACAAGTTATATGGATGATAAACATTATAGTCATTATTTAATTTGTTATATGTATTTTAAAAATTGATAATTTTAAATATTAATATTTTTTTTATTATTATATAATACAAATTAAAATACTACTAATTTTATGAAAAAGCCATGATTAAACATTTTTTGATGTAATATTTTATAGTATTTATTTTTATAAATCCAAAGAAATAAAAATATTTGACAATTTTTGGAGTTATATTAGTTAATTATATAATTAATAAAATGAATATATATAATAGTAAATATCTTTCACATACTTTATATAATTAGTCTGGTGGATTGATTCATGTATTATATTAAAAATTGTGGAGTTGAAAATAGCTTATTATAAATTCTTTTTTTTTTTAGTTATATTTTATATACTATTGTTATTAACTCTCTTTAATATTCTATATAATCTTTTTAAAGACTATAAAAATGATAAGGAGGTGAAATAATCGAAAAAAAACTTTTGATTGGATTAATCATTTGTTTCATAAGTATCGTCTGTTTTTCATTAAACACTGTTAGTGCAGCTAATATAACCATCAATGATACATCAACTGGTGGTATTAATGGTGCTTTATCTAGTGCTAACTCTAGTGACACTATTATTCTTCAACCAGGTTTATACCAAGGTTCTAACAACACTGGTTTGCAAATAAGTAAAAATATTACTATTATGGGTAATGGGTCTCCTGATCAGGTAAAAATTGATGCAAACTTTATCAACCAAATATTTACTACAAATGGTCCAAGCTTGAATATTACTTTTATAAATATAACTTTCATGAATTCTTTAGGAGGAGCTATAGTAGATTACCAATCTGGTAAGGTTACCCTAAATAACTGTAATTTCACAGGACATACTAGTGGAGCTATTACTATGGGTTATAATTCTGATTTTGAGATTTTTAATTCTACATTCAGTAATAACTCTGCTAATGCTGGTGGAGCTATTAACAATAATGGTGGTACTCTAAATATATTTGATTCTATTTTCATTAATAATTCTGCAGGTACTGTAGGTGGTGCTATTAATAATAACAATGGACATTCTAATATCACTAATACTACATTTATTGGTAATAATGCTTCTTCTGATGGTGGTGCAATTCATATTTCAGGCGCTGTTGATACTAATATTATTAGTTCCTATTTCTATAATAACACTGCTATTTCCGGAGTTGGTGGAGCAATTTTTTCAAATGCTGGAAATACTAATGTAACTAGATCTGATTTTGTAAATAATACAGATGGTTATGGTGATGGTGGAGCCATGGGTCTTGATGGAGGTAATGTTATATTAAATTATAATCGTTTTTATAACAATAATGCTACTCCTGGTGGATATCAAGTTTATTTTGGCAGTGGTACCATCAATGCTGATAGGAATTGGTGGGGTGACAATGATCGAGCCTATTATAAGACCAATTCTGGAATTGTCAATTTAACTAACTATGTTGTAGTTGATGTTGAATATGATGGTCCAGAAATTGGAAATACTAGTTCTAGATTTAATTATACTATTAGACTTAGTGATAATACTACATTTGATCCTTCATTATTACCTTACTTTACTCTTGATGTAGGAACTGGACCTAATCCTGTTTTAATCCCTACTTGGGATGCTCGTGAAAATCAAACTGTAATTGTTAATGTTCCTCCATTTAGTACAATGGTTACATTTGGTGTAGACGATTGGAGAAAAGTATTTTGGGCTAATGGAACTGAAATTATTAATCTTACTGTTACTAAGGTAGCTAATGTTACAGGTGAGGTAACTGAGGGTCAAATCATTAATTATACTATTACTGTGACTAATTATGGTCCTAGTAATGCTACTAATGTTGTTCTTAATGAGATTTTGCCGGCTGCTTTGATTTATCAAGATAGTGTTCCTAGTGTTGGGACTTATGATCCTATTACTGGTATTTGGTCTATTGGTGATTTAGCTAATGGTGATACTGTTACATTAGTGATTACTGTTCAAATTAATGGTACTGGTCTTATAACTAATGGTGTTAATGTTACTGCGGATCAGACTAATATTAATAATGATACTAATGGTTCTAAT
>NZ_JAHLZE010000016.1 GCF_020148105.1 Methanobrevibacter sp. TMH8 | reverse complement strand
ATTAACAATACCACTATTATTTAAATCATATTCTGTATTGTTGAAGATTCTGTTGTAGTTAATAACATTATTCTGTGAACTTTCGTTTATAAGTATTCCTTTTGTATTGTTTATTATGTTATTTCCTTGTATAGTAGTATTGCCACTAGTATATATTGCTAATTCATTATCAACAAAATTAGAATTTAAAACAGTAAGATTAGTAAAATTCTCAAAACTTTCCTCCCCAAATTCTTGTGCACTATAAATTGCAGATAAGGTGTTCCTTAAAAAATTTGAATTATTAATTGTAACACTAAAAAGATTAAAAATAGCTCCGCCATATGAGGCATTGTTATTTTTAAAGTTAGAATTATTAATTGCCATATTGGCGATGTTAATTATAGCTCCACCATATGTTGCATTATTATTTGTGAAATTACAATTATTTATGTTAGTAGTAATGGTTGGTTCAAATGCAACAATAGCAAGAGCTCCTCCAAATAATTCAGCACTATTATTTATGAAATTTGAGTTAGTGACTGTTATATTTGAGTCATCTGAAGTGATAGCTCCTCCTGATCCACTTACTTCATTATTGGTGAAATTAGAATCAGTTATAAGTATATGGCTATTTATATTTCTAATAGCTCCTCCTACGCTACCTGTATTGTTGATGAATGCGCATTGAGTCACTTTTAATGTGCCTTCATTGTATATTGCTCCTCCGGAATCACTTACGTTATTATTAATGAAATTAGAATTAGTTATAACCATATAACCATTTATATTTCTAATAGCTCCTCCTTCGCTACCTGTATTGTTGATGAATGCGCATTGAGTCACTTTTAATGTACCTGTATTATATATTGCTCCTCCACCTCTTCCATTCCCATTGATTATAGTAATATTTATCAATGTGAGTGTTCCATTATCTTGGATATCAAATATTCTTCCATTGTTCTGAGCATCTATTATTGTTGTCTTTGGATTTTTCCCTATTAGAGTTAGGTTTTTATCTATTGTTATATTATTTATATTATTTTTGTATGTTCCATCTAAATTTATAACTGCACCATCAACGGCATTATTTATTGTTGTTTTTAAGTCAGTATTATTATCTGCTGCGTTTACTGAGGATATTGTAATTAAAAATAGTGTTAATAATATAAGTTTAACTATTATCTTTTTGTATATTTTTGTCACCTCCGTTTAAGTTGTGTTTTAAAATTATCATACAGTTCAACATATGACATCAACATGTTTATTATTTATTGTATTTAATAATTTTTATATTTATAAAGTAAATATATTAGGCGAATTATCCTTATTATCTAAAAAAATCTATGAAAAATATATAAAAATATATAAAAAAGACTATGAAATAAAATATAGGAAATCTATAAAAATATTATAAAAAAACATTTTAAATAGAATTGTAAAAAATTGTAAAAATATTATAAATATTATAAAAATATAAAGAATTAAAAATAGTATAAAATTTAGTTTTGTTTTTTGATTATTAAAGATAAATAAGTATCTGAAAATTTAAATAAAAAATAAGTTTTGAAGGAAGTATAGATTTATATTCCTTCAAAATAAAAAAATGGAAAAATTTTTAATATCTTTTTTTACCTATTAAAGCTCCTAAAACACTTAATAAGATGATTAAAATCATATTTATTGGTATTCCAGTTTTTTTCATAGTAGTTGATGCAATTGCATTACTTGTTTTATTATTGTTTATTTCTGGTGTAAGGTTAGGAGTTGGTGTAGGTGGTTCTGGTGTAGGGTTAGGAGTTGGTGTAGGTGGTTTTGGAGTTATTGTAATTGTACCTTCTATTGTTTCCATTTCATTGTCAGTTATAAAACTGTATAGTATATTTCCACTAGTATTAAGTGTAACATCAAATGTTTTGTTGAATCTAGCATCAAAGCTATT
>NZ_JAHLZE010000015.1 GCF_020148105.1 Methanobrevibacter sp. TMH8 | reverse complement strand
TAAGTTTGTTAATATTAGGAGTAAGTCTGTTCGTGTGGGTTCTATTGGTGCTGGTATGAGGAAGTCTTTTGTTGTTTCTTATTATCCTGATAGGGATGGTCATAGGTTTTGTATTGGGGAGTATTTTGTTTTGAATCCTAAAAAGTCTATGGATGAGATTTCTTATAAGAATAATCGTGTTGTTAAGACTAAAAGAGGTTTAAAAAGAATATAAAAATAGATAATATTAATAATTTATTAATATTATTTATAATATTTTTATAATATTATTTTTTTATTGTGGAGGACTTATTGTTTTTTCTGATTCCTTCCAAAATATTCTTTTCTTATTATTTTTTCACAATTTTTATACAATTTTTTATAATTTTTTCAAATATTATTTTTATTATTTATTATAAAATTATTCCAAGTTTCCTTTTTATATATTAATTTCATGTTTATTGAAGGAATAATTAATTAAAAATGATAATATTCATACATCTAAATATTTATTTATAATAAAGAGAATTACATAGTATATTTAAATATTATTTTCAAGCCTCTCAATATTTTTGATACTTATTTTTAAACAACTTTTTATTTATAAAAAAACTTTAATACATTTAAAATAGCTAAATTCGATGAATTTTAACATTGAATTGAGGATAAAATCTCTTTTGATTATTTGCTACTTTTTATTGTATTTGAATCTTATAATAGTAATGTTTATTACTTATATGGTATTATATAATGATGGTGTTTGTTTTGTTAGGTTATCTAAATTTGAATATTGATCAAATGTTTATATTATTAATGATTATAGTTACATTGTTTTCTGTTGGCTATTTCTTATTTAAAAAAGTTGGTAGTAAATTTGAGAGATCTGTTTTAATAATAATTGGAGTTATATATATTTTAACTTTGATAACCTTAAACAATAATATGGTTTTGGGATATTTTATGCTAATAGCTCCATTATATTTATTAGAACAGCTTGGTAGATATAGTGGTTCAGAGTATAAGGAAAAATTAAATAAATCATTTAATTTTGCAATAGTATTTATAATTCTTTCAGTTGTTTATTTATTCTTGTCAATAACTGGTTATTTATTCAATCAAGATATTTCATTGTTAAATATAATATTAATAGGAATTGGTACTATTATATCTATAAGTTTAACTTTGGAATTAAAAAGGAAATATTTTAAAGAATGATATAGTATACCAATATGAATAACAATAAAAACAATATTTCAATGAATAACTATTTATTGACATTAATTTAAAAAATCAATTAAATTTCTTATTAATTCTTTATTAATATAAAAATAATGAAAATTTAGAAAGAAATGTAATAAATAAAGTTAAAATTAATTAAAAGGATATAAGCTTTTTTGAATTATTAATATAATCAATAGCTGAATCCCTTAATTTGGTTAATATTAACTAAAATTATAATTAAAAACAAATTCTCTTTTCATAATATTTATTTGAAAAAATTTTGTTTTTAATATTATAAATTTATTCTTCAGTTTTACTTTTTGCAGATATGTAATCCATTAATGCAAATAATACACCAGATATAACAAATACTATGTGTAATAATATTCTCCAAAATTCAATGTTTGGATCAACACCTTGTGCAGCTTCTAAAAAATCATGAAGTAATTCTATTAAGGATATTACAACTATTGAACCTACTATTTTGAGTTTAAGTCCTGAAAAATCTAAATTTCCCATCCATGATGGTCTGTCTTTGTGATCTTGAGCAGGATTAATTTTTGATACAAAATTTTCATATCCTGAAAAAGTAACCAATAAGATAAGATTTCCTAACAAGGCTAAATCTAAAAGGTTTAAGGCACCCATAGCTACTTCTTCAAAAGACATTCCCATACTTTCTGGAATAAAACCAATTAATAGCTGGAAGAACTTTATAAAAATTATTGCTATAACAACTATCATACCTAAAAAGATTGGAGCAAGTAACCATCTACTTGAGAATATTATACTTTCTGCACTATCTTCAATAAGATTTAAGATTCCTTTATTTTCATCGTCTTTACTTATATTAAAACCTCTGTTAGAATAAATGCTTAATTTAAATTAAATTTATTTCATATTTCTTAAATTTATTTTATTTTATTTATAAGTTAATATTTTTATTTAAATTCCTATTATTAAATAATAATTTCAATTATTTTTTATATATTTCTTCAAAGGTTTTTATAATTTTTTATATAATTTTTTATTCAAGATAATTAATAAATAAATTCTTATTTTTATAATATTTCTAAAACTTCCTATTATAAATCAAATAAATTAACTTTTATTGGATCTAAAATAATCAGGGATTTTGACTATGTAATCATCGAAAAATAGTAAGAAGTAAATGATACTACTACCAGATTCTAAGAAATATGATAAAATTAAAGCAATTAAAGCAATCAGTGGGAAAAATACTGCAGTTCTTTTCTTATAGCCATAATCTTCGATATTACCAAAAAATTCTTTTTTTTCTGCATAGATATATTGAGTTAACATCAAAATTCCTATCATTAAAAGATTTATATCAAAGAAATATCTAAAAATAGGGAACTGTGTTCCAAAATCACTTATCAAAGGATATGTAACAGGAACTAAAACAACAAACATTAAAATTAATAATGTTAACCACATAAATATTTTATTAATTTTTTCTAAATTATGGAGTAAAAATCTCATTTCAATCCATATTGATCCTAAAATTAAAAAACAAAGAATAAATAGGGATATATCAAGTGTGAATCCTTGTAAATATGAATTTAATTGAATCATAGTAGTTAATTCATTTTTAAGTGGAGTATGAATAGCTAAAACTAAAATTGTCATTGCAACCGCAAATATTCCATCAGTAATAGCCTCAGCACTTTTAGTAGACACAAAATCTTTTTCATCCCTTTGATTAAAAATACTCTTCATAATTTCGCCTTTGATCTTTCATAATTTAATATTAAGCCATTTTATTTAATCTTTATTAGGTAATTTATCTAGTAAAAACCAATCAGCTCTCATCAGACAATTTAAGAAACAATGAGTCTGAAAATTTCACATCAAAATCATCAAAATCACTCAATATAATATCTAAATGTTCAAGTCCAGATTTAGTTATTTCATATCTATTTTCATTCTTTTTTATCCAATTATTCTCTATTAAATGATTAATAACTTCATCAAAATTATTTTTAAAGTCTAAATATTTATTTGGTAATAATTCAAGTTCTGATATAACAGGAATATAGCTATCATTAAGCATATCATTAAAGGATTTAATCAAATCTTCTTGGGTATTAACATTTTTATTAGGAATTGCAAATAAAATCCATAATCTAAAAGTTTCTAAATGATTAATATTCATATAATCTCCGAAAACTGTTTTATATTTAGAAAAATCTGTTTTTTCACCTTCATATGAAGATTTAGCATCTTTTAAAAGGTTAAACGCATCTCTTAAAATTCCAATTCCTATAAATATACCTACTATTGCATCAACCCAAAAAATATTAAACAATGATAAAACAGCTCCAATTATAACAGCTGATCCAATAAAAATATGATTTTTAGAATCAACAGATTGGGAAATAATAGTTAAATTATTAAAAGATCTTCCTATATGGCGTTGATATACAAATAACCCAATAGCAGCTAATATTGCAATTGTTTCAACTCCAACAACTAATGGAACTTGATTAATAGGGTTAACAGTATTATTTAAAATTTCAATAATCCTAGATATAGATTCATAAGTAGCACTTATCCCTGCTACAAATAACATAAATATAACAAGTATTGTACTTAAAAACTCATGATGGAATTTAATTCCCAACCAAACAAAAAATGCAGAAATAGTATCTGTTATTGCATCTAATCCATCTGATATTAAACCAACACTTCCGCTAATAAAACCAGCAGATAATTTTAAAACAGCTAATAAAAAATCAACAAAAATATTATTTCTAGCTACAGCATTAGTACTGAATAAATATTTATCAATCTCTTTATTTCTTTTTTTCATGGTATTAACAAGAGATTCTCCTGTTCCATGGCCAAATTCAGTTAATTTATAGGTTTTATCATCTTTTTTTTCAACCAAACCAAATTCAATCAATCGAATAAAGTTGTTATGGGAATTTATCTTTCCAAGCTCTGCTTCAAATTTGTTTCCATTATTTGCATGACCTTTTTTGAAGAAATATCTTGCCTTTTCTATACTATCAATCACTGAATTTAAAAAAGATTTATCTTTTTCACTCCATTGTTGATACCATATTGATGAAATAAAAATAATCGTTTTATCATTAATCTGTTTTAAACTTAATGCGCCTTCAACATATAAAGCCATTAAAATAAATTTGTCAAAGCCTCCCAAAGTTTTACCATTAATTTTCATGGAAAATATCCTGCAGAATCTTTTAAAAATAATTGGGTTAATTTATATATTAATTGAGCTAATTGAATTAATTAAATTAATTTAGATTAATTATAAAAATTGTTTGTATAAAATAATTCATATATAAATAGGTAATTCTATGAAATACCTTCTCATATATATTAACTAATTATATAATTATATGAAAAATATATAAATCTTTCTATAATTCATAATAAAGCTTATATTTAATATAAAAAATATACATGTTTACTTTAAACATATATATCTTATAAAAAAACTATTGAAAAATATTTCAATGATTTTTTATCTTTTTTATCTTTTTTTTCACTTTTTTCTACTTTTTTTACTTTTTTTAGAATTATATTTCATAATATCATCTACATTATTGCATATTTATAGTACATAAAAGTACTACAAAGGTTTAAATAATACAATAAACAACTTATTCATACTATGTCATAAACATTTTGAAATGACATATTTAAAAAAACATTGAAAAATTAAAAATATTAATTAATTGTTTTAAAATCGATTAATTATTCTTAATAGCTATAATTTAGATTTAAAATTAAAAAATTTGATTTACCAAAAGGAGGTATACAATGATTTTCCCATTATTAAAGGAAGCAAAAAAAATTATTAAAGAAGGAGATTATAACTCTATTCCTATTGCTTATGAGATAATGTCAGATATAAAGACTCCAATTGAAGTACTTAAAATCTTAAAAAATAATAGTAAGCATTGTTTTATGTTAGAAAGTATAGAGGATCTGAAAAGATGGGGAAGATATAGCATATTGGGATTCGATCCAATACTAGAAATTACATGTGAAAATGAATTTCTTCAAATAACTGATTATTTTGATTCAGGATATTTGATGGGAGAAAAATATTCAGACTTTCAATTTTCCAAAGATAAAAAAACATTATCCAAAAAAACTAAAAATCCTAGAAAATATATCAAACAAATCATTTCTGATAATAAAGCTCCAAATTTAGCTAATTTGCCTCCTTTTACAGGAGGATTAGTAGGATATTTTGCTTATGATTATATAAAATATAGTGAAAGTTCACTTAATTTAGATAAAAATTCTATTGAAAATGAAGAATCTTTCAAAGACGTTGATTTAATGTTATTTGATAAAGTCATTATTTTTGACAATTATAAACAAAAAATGATTCTTATTATTAATATTAAAACCGAAAATATTGAAAAGGAATATAAAAAAGCTACTCTTGAATTGGTTAATTTAATTGATTTAATTGAAAATGGTGAACCAATTGATGAAGTAGAAAATAAAATCAAATTACAAGATGATTTTAAGCCATTATTTTCTAAAAAAGAATATTTTGGCATGGTTAACAAAGCTAAAAACTATATAAAAGAAGGAGATATATTCCAAGTTGTTCTCTCTAATCCATTGTCTTGTGATATGGAAGGTAGCTTATTAGATACTTACAGAATACTTCGAACAACAAATCCTTCTCCATATATGTTTTATTTTTCAAGTGATGATATGGAAATAGCTGGAGCTTCACCAGAAACTCTAGTAAAATTACATAATAAAAAATTATATACTTTTCCATTAGCTGGAACAAAACCAAGGGGAAAAACTGATATCGAAGATAAAAAATTTGAATCAGAACTACTTTCTGATGAAAAAGAACTTGCTGAACATAATATGTTAGTAGATCTTGGAAGAAATGATATTGGAAAGGTGGCTGAATTTGGTTCAGTAAAATTAGAAAAATATCTAAGTATTGAAAGATTTTCTCATGTAATGCATATTGGTTCAACTATAAAAGGAAAATTAAGAGAAAATAAAGATTTTCTTGATGTGATTGATGCAATTCTTCCTGCAGGAACCTTATCAGGAGCTCCAAAGATAAGAGCTTGTGAAATAATAGAGGAATTAGAAAATAATAAAAGAGGAATTTATGGAGGGGCTATTGGATATATAAGTTTATCTGGTAATCTGGATACTTGTATAGCTATTCGAATAGCTTATAAAAAAAATAATAAAGTATTTGTACGCTCGGGTGCAGGAATTGTTGCAGATAGTATTCCAGAAAATGAATTTGAAGAATGTATGAATAAAGCAGAAACAGTTTTAAATGCTTTAAAATTAGCTGAAAACATATAATAAAAGATAAATTTTAAATTAAATTGTATAAAACAAAAATAAAATAAAAATAAAATAAAAATAAATTAGAAATAAATTAGAAATAAATTAGGAATGAAGTAAAAATAAAATAGAAATAAAAAAATGAAACATAAAAATTGATATTAATGTGGTGATTGTATGATTTTACTTGTAGACAATTATGATAGCTTTTCATATAACCTTTATCAAATGATAGGTGAAATAAACTCTGATATAAAGGTAATAAGAAATGATGAGTTAGAACTATCTGAAATTCGCGATTTAAATCCCGATTCAATAGTTATATCTCCTGGTCCTGGAAGACCAATTGATGCAGGATTTTCAATAGATATTGTAAAAGAATTTTATAAAGATATTCCTATTTTGGGAATCTGTTTAGGTCATCAATGTATTTATGAAGCTTTTGGAGGAGAAGTTAGCTATTCAAAAAAATTAGTTCATGGTAAAACTTCTAATATAGAGATAGATAATTATAATTCATTATTTTCAAATTTAAATAATGAAATTATTGTAGGGAGGTATCATTCACTTTCTGGAATAGAAAGTTCAATACCTAATGATATTTCTTTAATTGCTAAATCAAAAGATGATGATGAAATAATGGCTATAGTTCATAAAAATTATAATGTCTATGGTCTTCAATTTCATCCAGAATCAATACTAACTCCAGATGGATCTATTATTCTAAAAAACTTTTTAGAAATAGCTAAATCTTAATTATATTTATTAAAATTAGGTTTTATGATAAAATTATATGATAATAATCATTCATGATGAAAAGAGTATGATAATATGATAAAAGAAGCTATTTTAAAATTAGCTAAAAGTCAAGATATTTCCTATGAAATGGCAGAAAATTCAATGGATGAGATAATGCAAGGAAAAGCTAGTGATGTTCAAATGAGTTCATATTTAACTGCATTATCTATGAAAGGTGAAACCATAGATGAAATCACTGCTTCAGTTGCATCACTTAGAAATCATTGTATAAAACTACTTCCAGACATGGATGTTTTAGAGATAGTTGGTACTGGTGGTGATGGTTCTAATTCATTTAATATTTCAACTGTTTCAGCACTTGTAATTTCTTCAGGTGGTGTTCCAGTAGCTAAACATGGAAATAGGGCTGCATCTAGTAAATGTGGATCAGCCGATGTTTTAGAATCTTTAGGTGTTAATATTGAATTATCTCCAGAAAAAAGTAAGGAAATGCTTAATAAGATTGGCATATGCTTTTTATATGCTCAAAATTATCACATAGCTATGAAATATGTAGCTCCAATAAGAAGAGAATTGGGGATTCCTACAATATTTAATATTTTAGGTCCTCTTTCAAACCCAGCTGGAGCTAATATGGAAGTTCTTGGTGTTTATGATGAATCTCTTGTTCTTCCTATAGCTATGGTTATTCATAATTTAGGTGTTAAAAATGCTATGGTAGTTTATGGCCAAGATAAATTAGATGAAATTTCAATTTCAGCTCCAACAACTGTTTGTGAAATAAAAGATGGTAAATTTTCACAATATACATTAAATCCTGAAGATTATGGTTTTAAAATGAGTCAAAAATCAGAGATTGCTGGAGGTTCAACTAAAGTAAATGCACAAATAGCTTTAAATGTTTTAAATGGTGAAAAAGGCCCTAAAAGAGATGCAATTCTCCTTAATTCTGCAGCTGGATTGTACATTGGTGGAAAAGTAGCTAATTTAGAAAAAGGAATATCATTTGCCGAAAAACTCATTGATAGTGGTAAAACAAATGAAAAATTAGATGATTTTATTAGTATTTCTAATAATATTTGATTATAATTATTAGTTAGTTATTAGTTAATTATTAATTAAAGGTTGAATTTTCATGATATTAGATGAAATTGTAGAAGTTACAAAGGAGATTGTTGAAAAAAAGAAAAACAATCTCTCTTTAGAAGATTTAAAAAAAGAATTAGATATCAAATTCAATCATAGTGAAAATTCTAATATTAATTCTAATATTAATTCTTTTGAAAAAGCATTGAAAAGTGAAGGAATGTCTTTTATTTGTGAAGTAAAAAAAGCTTCTCCTTCAAAAGGGTTGATATGTGAAGATTTTGATCCTTTGAAAATAGCTAAAGATTATGAAAGTGCAGGAGCATCAGCTATTTCAGTTTTAACTGAACCTAAGTTTTTCAAAGGAAATGATAATTATCTTTTTGAGATAGCTAATTCTATAGATATTCCAATTCTTAGAAAAGATTTTGTTGTAGATGAATATATGATTTATGAAGCAAAATTATTAGGTGCTTCAGCTATACTTCTTATAGTTTCAATTTTAGATAAAAAAGAATTAAAGAATTTCATTGAATTAGCTTATAAACTAGATCTATGTCCTTTGGTTGAAACTCATACAAAAGAAGAGTTGAAAATAGCTATTGATGCTGGAGCAAAGATTATTGGAGTTAATAATCGAAACTTAATGGATTTTTCTGTTGATATTGAAAATACTATATATATAAAAAAATATTTGGAAAAATATATGTCTGATTATAAAGATAATGGAATTATATTTGTTTCAGAGAGTGGAATAAAAACTCCTAAAGATATAAAACTTCTCAATGATTATGATGTTGATGGTGTATTAATTGGAGAATCTTTAATGAGGAGTAATGATAAAAAAGTAGCTATTAATGATTTAAAATCATTGATTTAATTATATTAACTATATTTAAATTTAATTATAAACTAATTTATTTATATTAAGTTAAATTATTTATATTAAATTTAATTAAATTTAATTATTCTTAATTTGTTTAAATTTACTATCATATAATGGAAATTGATAATATGAATCAAAATCAAACAAAAATTAAAATATGTGGATTAAAAAGAATTGAAGATATTGAAATTGTTAATAAATTTAATCCAGATTATGTTGGTTTTGTTTTTGCTGAAAGTAAGCGAAAAATCGATTTTGAACAAGCTAAAATCTTGAAAAATAGACTTAATAAGAATATTTTGGCTGTTGGTGTTTTTTTAGATCATGATATTGAGGATATATTTTATTTACTAAATAACAATATCATAGATATGGTTCAACTTCATGGAAATGAAAATAAAGAGTTTATAAAAAAATTAAAAGATTTTGATAAAAAAATTGAGATTATTAAATCTATTGAAATCAAAGATAATGAAGATAAAAAAGATATAGAAAATAGGATTAAATATTGGGAAAATTCCCTTGTTGATTACTTATTGCTTGATAGTGGAAAAGGCAGTGGTAAAACTTTTGATTGGCAATTGATAGAAGATATCAAAAAGCCATTTTTCTTAGCTGGAGGAATTAATAGTGAAAATATTAAGGAAGCTCACAAAATTAACCCTTTAGTAATTGATTTAAGTTCAGGAACAGAGGAAAATGGTGTTAAAAGTTCTAAAAAAATAGCTAAAATTATGAATGTGTTAAATAATCTGAACAACTTGAATAAATTGAATAATCCAAATGATGTGAATGGGGTGAAATATATGGTTAGCAATGATTTAAATGATGGAAATATTAAAAATGATATAAATGATATAAATAGTGGAAATCTTGGAAATGAGGGGAATAGTCGAAATAGTCAGAATGATGGAAATGGTGGAAGTGGAAGATATGGAATATATGGTGGGCAATATGTTCCTGAAACACTAATGAATGAATTATTGAGCTTAGGAGAACAATATGAATTTTATAAAAATGATCCTGATTTTAAAAATGAGTTACAAACTTTGCTCAATGAATATGCTGGAAGGCCTTCTCTTTTATATTATGCTCAAAGAATGACTGAAGATTTAGGAGGAGCTAAGATTTATTTAAAACGTGAAGATCTTAACCATACTGGTTCTCATAAAATCAACAATGTTCTAGGTCAAGTTCTTCTAGCTAAAAAAATGGGAAAAACACGAATTATTGCTGAAACTGGTGCTGGTCAACATGGAGTAGCTACAGCTACAGCTGCTGCATTTTTGGACATGGAATGTGAAATTTTCATGGGTGAAGAAGATACTAAACGTCAAGCTCTCAATGTTTATCGTATGGAATTGTTAGGAGCTAAAGTAAATACTGTATATAGTGGAACTAGAACTTTAAAAGACGCTGTAAATGAAACAATGAGAGAATGGACTACAAGAGTTCATGATACTCACTATGTTTTTGGTTCTGTAATGGGTCCACACCCATTTCCAATGATTGTTCGAGATTTTCAAAGTGTTATAAGTGAAGAAATAAAAGAACAACTATATAAAGCTGAATCAAGATTACCTTCTGCTGTTGTTGCATGTGTTGGTGGTGGAAGTAATGCTATTGGTTCATTTTACAACTTTATAGATGATAAAGATGTGAAATTGATTGGATGTGAAGCCGGTGGTGAAGGAATTGATACTGAGTATCATGCAGCAGCTCTTAGTAAAGGAAAAATTGGAATATTTCATGGGATGAAATCTTATTTCTGTCAAGGTAATTATGGTCAAATATCACCTGTTTATTCAATTTCTGCAGGTTTAGATTATCCAGGAATTGGTCCAGAACATGCTAACCTTCATGATACAAAAAGGGCTGAATATGTTCCAATTACGGACAGCGAAGCAGTAGAAGGATTTGAATATCTAGCTAAGCAAGAAGGAATCATTTGTGCAATTGAAAGTGCTCATGCTATAGCTCAAGCTATGAAAATGGCAAAAACAATGAATAAAGATGATATTATTGTAGTTTGTCTTTCTGGAAGAGGAGATAAAGACGCTGAATCCATCCAAAAATATAAATTAGCTAAATCAAGAGACAATGATAATAATTATGGTGGGGAATTCTAAATGAGTAAAATTACAGAAATTTTTAAGGATGAAAAAGCATTTATTGGATTTTTAACAGCCGGAGATCCTTCAAAAGAAAAAACAATAGAATATATATTAGCTATGGAAGAAGCTGGAGCAGATATTATTGAGATAGGAATTCCTTTTTCAGATCCCATAGCTGAAGGACCAGTAATACAAAATGCTAATACAAGAGCTTTATCTCATGGAATTAATACTGATAATATTTTTGACTTGGTAGGGGATGTTCGAAAGAAATCTGATGTTCCTTTAGCTTTTTTAACTTATTTGAATCCAGTTTTTTATTATGGTTATGAAAAATTCTTTAAAAAATGTAAAAAAATCGGAATCAATGGAATTGTAATTCCTGATTTACCATATGAGGAGAAGGGAGAAATTTCAGAGATTGCAGAAAAATATGATGTAGATATAATATCTCTTATTGCTCCAACTTCAAAAGATCGAGTTAAAATGATAGCTAAAGATGCAAAAGGCTTTATTTACCTTGTTTCATCCATGGGAGTAACTGGTGTTAGAAGTGAGATAAAGACAAATCTTGAAGATATTATTGATGAAATTAAAAAAATTACTGATGTTCCAGTAGCAGTAGGGTTTGGAATAAACACTCCTGAACAATCTAAAAATATATCTAAAATAGCTGATGGTGTAATTGTTGGTAGTGCTATAGTTAAAATTATCGAGGAATATGGAGATAATTCAACTCAATATATAAAAGAGTATGTGGCTGAGATGAAAAATGCTACTAAAATTTAATCTATATTAATTATATATTTCTCATATTTTTATTTATTCTTATTAAATTAAAAAGATTATTATTTATTAAAAATCAAGATTATAAAAAGAATATGAAGGATATAATTGCATAGAACGATTATGGGGTGCTATATAATGATATGGAGATATAAAAGGGTATAAAAGAACATGAAAGGATATAAAAATATAAAATAATATATATATAAAATAATAGTGGGTTGTTTTATTATGAGTTATATATTGGTAGTTTTGGAATAGATATTAATAGTAATATTATCTGATAAATTTAAGTTTTTTATCAATATAGCACATTCCATTATCTTTTAAGGTTATTCTTTGTGCTTTATGTCGGCCACTTTTAACTATAACTCTAACATCGGATATTTTTCTAGCCTCAGCTATTATACGATCTCCTTTTATGATTGTTCCTGTTTGAGTATATATTGTCATTATCACACCTCATCTAATCTTCTTTCTTTTTTTAATTCATTGGTTATTTTTATCACTAATTCAAGATCTAATTCAAGATCTTCAGCTACTTCAGAGATATATGCTTCTAAATGAGATCTATAATATCCCAAAACTTCTTTTTTAGCAATTTCATAATCAACATCTCTTATTTTAACAACTTTTATAGCTTTGAGCTTATCTCTTATAGCTTCTCTTACAAAATCTGAACTATTCAAGTATATTCCTGCTTCTACAAGTTTAGTTATCTCTTTATATTCTATTGGTGTTAATTTAGTAGCTACACTTTTGTTGTGTTTTACTTTGCCTTCATTTTCAATAGAAATCATATATCGTAATATATGGTTTACTATATATAACTTTTACTATATGAAGAAATTTTATAAAAATTAAATTTAAATATAAAATGTAAGAAATTAAGTTATAGATATAAAATTAGATATAAAATTTAATTTTGAATAAATAACAAATTTATTATTGGTGTTTTGATGGATAAAATGAATAAAATAGATGATAATTATTTTATGAATGAAGCTATTAAAGAAGCTAAAAAATCTTCAAATGAAGGAGGAATACCTATTGGTGCTGTTTTAGTCAAAAATGGTGAAATTATAGGTAAAGGTCATAATAAACTTATTCAAAATAATTCAGCTATTTTACATGGGGAATTAGATGCTATTGAAAATGCTAATAAAGAAGGCAGGTTAACTGGAGAAGATTATAAAAAATCTACTCTTTATACCACTTTATCTCCCTGTCCTATGTGTTCTGGAGCTATAATTCTCTATAATATCCCAAAGGTTGTTATTGGTGAAAATAAAACTCTTATTGGTGCAGAAGAGCTATTAAAAAATAATAATGTAGAAATAATTAGTCTAAATAATCCTGAGTGTAAAGAGCTTCTTGAGGAATATATTAAGGAAAATCCTGAAGAGTGGGAAGAAGAACTAGAAAAAGTTGATAATAATACTACAACAAACTAAACTTCTATAAAATATTCAAATTAGGGGAGATATCATTAAATTCAGTTGTATTTGCACAAATGAAAAGAATCAAGATTTTCTTGATTTATCTAAAGATCTTTGGGATGAATATTATGAAAATGCTGGAGATATTGTAGACAAATATAAAGAAGTGAATAACCTCGAAGGAAAACACTTTGTAATACTTATTTCTGATGAAAATAATGAATATAATAAAAATAATGAATATAATGGTCCAATAGCTTGTGGAAGTTTTAAAGAGCTTTTTAATGATACTGTAGAAATTAAAAGGGTTTTTGTTAAAAAATCATATAGAAATATGGGACTAGCTACTTTTATAATGGAAATATTAGAAAAAGAAGCCAAAATGCAAAATTATTATTTTTCTATATTAGTAACTGGAGTAAATAATATTCCTTCTCAATCCTTATATAAAAAACTAGGATATAAGTTAACTGAAGGTTTTGGGATTTATAAAGGAGATCCAGATTCTTTTTGTTTTAAAAAAGAGTTATAATTTATTTTTATAATTTATTTTATAAAATTATTTTATAATTTACTTTATAATTATTTTTTATAACTAATTATTTTATATTTTTATATTTTAGTATTATCTTATATAATTGAATATTATATAATTAAATTCTATATATTCAATTGAATTTTAACATCTACTTTTTTTTATTTAATTCCCAATTTTCTTTACTGAGTTTTTCACCAAGTATTTTTAATTCTTCTTTTTGTTCTTTATAATCTGGCATCATAGATTCTACAATATTCCAGAATTTATTCGAATGATTGTGTTGCTTTATATGGGCTAATTCATGGATAATTACATAGTCAATTGTTTTATCATCTGCCATAATTAACTTCCATGAAAAATTAACACTATTTTTCCCACTACAACTTCCCCACCTTGTTTTTGCACTTGTTATCCTAATAGCTGTTGGGGTTACATTCATTTTTTTAGAAAAATATCTGATTCTAGAAGGAATATAGGATTTGGATATTAATTTATAGAATTCAATTATCAGTTCTTTAATTTGATCAGTAGTAGCTATCTCAGGAATATAAAATATTCCTTTTTCTTCATCATAACTGGCATTATTTCCTTTTATAGGGCGAATATACGCTTTTTTACCACGTAATATAATATAATCATTAAAATTAACATTAAACTCTTTTTTCAGCTGATATTTTTCTGAAATTTCTTTGGTGTTTTTAGCTATCCATTTTTCTTTTGAATTAACAAAGTTGTTTATTTTTTCTCTCGATAAATAAAGAGGTGCCTTTACTTCTAAGCTACTATCTTCATTTACTCTAATTGCAATTGTTTTCCTTTTTGAACGAGTTAGCTTATATTCTCTCATATTATCCATTGAAGAATTTTAAAATCTTTTTATTTCTATTATTTATTTTAGTTCTATTATAATTTCTATTCTAATTTATTTTATAACTTATCTTATAATTTATCTTAGAATTTATATTATCTATTTTTATATTACTTTTCATTAACATGGATTAACAATTTATATATTAATTTTTATATATTATTTTAATATTTTATATAGTATTATTATAAAAATATGTAATTGAAATAAAAGTGAAGTGTTATAATGAAATATGATAATTTTTTCGTTCCAATCGATGATATGGAAAAAGCAATGGATTATTATGGAAATGTATTGGGGTTAAAACTAAAATTTAACTTTCAAGATAAAGGGATGGTATCTTATAATGTTGGTGATGAGGAACCAGCAATTATTTTAAAAGATAAAAAAATATTTAAAGATATGAAACTTACTATTTGGTTTGTTGTGGATGATGTTAAAGAAGAATATAAAAAGATGAAGAAAAATGGAATAGAATTTATTTCTGAACCTTTCGAGATTGGAACTGGAACATCAGCAGAATTTGAAGATCCATTTGGAAACAGATTTGGTATAACAGATTATAAAAAATAAAAAAGGATACTTTTAATAGAATAATAAACTTTATTTTTTTATTTTTTTTATTTTTAATATTTTATTTTTAATATCTAATATTCAATATAGTGTTCATATGAAACAAGAATATAAAGAAATTATCTGTAAAAGTGCATGTACAAAAACTAAACCTCGTATGCCTTATAAATGGGATTTGAATGTTTATAGGGGTTGTGAACACAGGTGTAAATATTGTTATGCTATATATTCTCATAAATACCTTGAATCTAACTATAAAGGAGCTGTTAGTTCAAGTGGAGCAAATTCTAATAAATTTTTTAATAATATCTATATAAAAACTAATGTGGTAGAAGAATTAGATAAACAGCTATCTAAACCATCTTGGAAAAATGAAATGATAGCTATTGGTACTGTTACAGATAGTTATCAGTCAATTGAAAAAGAATATGGATTAATGAGAGAAGTTTTAGAGGTTCTCATAAAACATAAGAATCCAACTGTTATTTCTACTAAATCGGATCTTATTCTTCGTGATTTAGATTTGATTAATGAATTATCAGAGTTAAATTTTGTTAATATAGCTGTAACCATCACTTCACTTGATAAAAAGATTCAAAAATCTATTGAACCAAATACAATAAGTTCACAAGATAGGTTGAAAGTGTTGGATATAGTTAGATCTCAAACCAATGCATCAACAGGACTCCATTTCATGCCAATAATTCCTCATTTAACTGATAGCTATGAACACATTGATTCAATGTTTAAAAATGCAGAAGAACGCGATATTCACACTATATTAACTGCACCACTCAATCTATATGGTAAAACAAGAGGATTTTTTCTTAATTTCATAAAAAAAGATTTTCCAGAACTTTATGATGATATTTTTCATATGTATGAAAAGGGTAGAGTTGATAGAACTTATAGTAGAGAATTATTTACTAAAATAAAAAAAATTAGAACTAATTATAACATTGAAACTAATTATATTAAAATAATTAAAGAAAAATTAGTAGACTATTCTGAAAAAGAGAATTTAAAACAATCTACTTTATTTGATTATTGAATAATAAAAAATTAATAAATGAAAGAAAATATTATAAATATTTTTGCATATTTAATTAATATATAATATTATGAAAGATAAGATTATTCTTCCATTCTTAATCGTTTAACTACAAAGTCTTTATCTAAGGATAAAATGAAAGAAGCTGCTTTGGGTCCTTGTTTTTGTCCAAGAATCATTTTGTAAATAGCTTGGAATGCTTTCTGTGGTTTTAAACCATCTGAATTAAGGATTTCATACATTTCATCATGAAGTTCTTCAGCTGAGTTAAATTCTTTTTTTTCCAATAAATTAGCTAAATTTCCAAGAAATGTCTTTTGATCATCAGATAGCTCTAATCTTGGTATTTTCTTCATAACCTGGAACTTAACAAATTTAGGACCATATTTATCTAACCAATTTTTCACATTTTTAATTCTTTGATTGAAATCAGCTAATTCTTTTTCTGTAAGGCTTCCAAATTCCTTATTTTCAAAGCTTTTTGTTAGTTGTGAGTTTTTCTTTAGTATTTCAAATATTTTTTCTGGTTTGTTTCCAGCTATTTGATAAGCTACTGTTAAGAATCTATAAGGTGGTCTAAATGGTAATCCTTCATTTTCATGAATTTGAGCGATTTCATAAATCTTTTTGAACTTTTTAGCTTCTTTTTCTGATGGGGCTTCTTCTTCATCAAAGAAAACCTTTTCAACTTTGTCAAATTGATCCATAAAATCAAGAAAAGCCATATTTGGTGAAAAATCTTTGTGTTTCATTGGTTTACTTCTAAATATAAAGTAGTTAAGACTTTCAGCAGGCCCAATTTCTAACCATTGTTTAGGAGTAAAGAAAACACCTTGGGATTTACTCATTGCATCTCCATTTAAGGTAATCCATTCATAAGGCACTGGATATGGAGCTTTGTAATCAAATATCTCTTCTGATATTACTTTACTAACATCATATGATCCACCACTAGCTGCATGGTCTTTACCAAATGGTTCACAAGTTACTCCAAAAATTTTCCATCTAGCTGCCCATTCAACTCTCCAAGTTAGCTTTCCATTTCCTGATGTTATGTTAATAGTGCCATCATGACCGCATTCACATTTGTATGAAATTTCATCATTTTCTTCATTATAGTCATAGCTAGTTGTAGTATTAACTCTTCCACATTCATCACAAATTGGGTTGTAAGGTAACCAATCTTCAGATAATGGGTGTTCTCTGTATTGATTGAATATTTCTCTAATTTTATCAGCTTTTTTTAGAGCAATTCTAATATATTCATTATAACTACCATCTTTATACATTTCAAAGCCAGATTTTGGAGTAAGTTCTATTCCAAAATCATCAAGAACATCAAGTAATGGTTTTTCAAAGTGTTCTACAAAAGAATCACAGCATCCATCAGGACAAGGTATATTAGAGTAAGGCATACCAAGGTATTTATCATAACTTTCTGGTAGTGGATGTGGAACTTTCCTAAGAGGGTCGTGGTCATCAGCTATCCAAATAGTCTCGGATTTTTCTCCCATTTCTTTTAATTGTTTTCCTATAGCGTTAGCTATAAAAACATCACAGGAATTACCTATATGTATTGATCCAGATATAGATGTACCACTTGCAATAACATGTTTTTCAACGTTCCATTCTTTTAAATCATCAGCTATTCTTTCTATCCAATGCTTCATCATGTCACCAGTAAATAATAAGTTGTAAATTTAATTTAAGACAAATATATTATATATTTTTCACTATTAATTTATAATAATTATATTTTTTTAATATATTATTTAATATATTAATATATTTTTAGTACATTTTTAGTATATTTTTAATATTTTAAATTATAATATTTTTAATAAGCACATTTGAATATTATAATATTATATTTAAATAAATTATATATTTAAATAAGTATTTTTTAAATAATGATATAAATAATGATATTTATATAACAAATATTATTTTATAAAAATATATTTTAATATATAATTAATTTTATAGTAAAATTTTAATTAATTTTTTAATTACAAAATAAATCATAAACAATTTTTTAAAATATTTTTAGATTTAAATTAAAATATATTTAAATTAAAATATAATTATTTAATTATTAATATAATAAAATTATTAATATAATAAATATATTAAATATAATAGATATATAGATATAATTAGTAAATATATATTAGTAAATAAATTTTATTCATATAAAATTTAAATATTTTAAGGTATATGTTATTAAATCTATTTTTAACTATTATAAAGATTTGTATATTAAAATTTTCATATCTATTCTATTCTTTGTTTTGGAGCTTCGTCTTTCATTAAAAAGTTCCCTACTACTTCTATCAATTTTCGCATATTCTTTTCTACAATATCTCTTGATAATATAAATAGTACAAATGCACTTAATAAAACTGAATAAATAATAGCAAGATAAGGATCATGTAATATAGTAGAACCTATTCCAGTTTTTAAAAAAATTCTACTAGAAAAGGATGAAAAATAGAAATGCAATATATAAATAGATAATGAATTCATTCCTAATTTTGTTAAAAAAGTTTTTTTATTTGTCATTAAGTAGGTTATTAAAAGTACAAGTGTTATACTTGCTAAAATAACAAATAATCTAATTAACATTCCTATTTTCCTACCATAATCGAAATTAATATAGCTTCTTTTATATTCGAGGAAAGAAACAGGAACATGCTGATATAAAATAAATAATGATATTAGAATACCTATTAAAATAATGAAAACAATTTTTTTATTTTCTTTTAGAAATTTACTTATTTTAAAAAAGATAGGTTTTATTTTTGAGCCTATAGTAGATCCAAAAGATTGGAAATATTCTTCATTATTTTTAAAATAATAACCTACTAAAAAAATAGGTAGATAACCAAAAGTTCTTCCTATTGTTAAAAAATCCCCCATATCCTTTGGAAAAGTGATTAAACCAACAAGTAATGCTAATATAAGAGATATTACAAAAATATACTTTATTCGGACTAAAATTGGCAAAAATGACCTTAACCAAAATAATGCAAGAAGAAACCAAAGTCCTGCAGTAGGAACTAAGTAAGGTAACTTAGGAATATTTGTCCCAAACAATAAAACGGAATATATAATCCATGTTGCAGTAAATATAATAAAAGGGACTAGAATTTTTTTAAATGCTTTTATTTGGGTATTTTCATCAACTTTTGTGAAGTAACCACTAACAAAAAAGAAAATTGACATAGATAATGGAGTTATTAGTAAAGTTATATCATTACGTATAGGAAAATGTGAAAATGGATTTGACATATGAATAAAAACTACAAATATGATTGCCAATCCTTTTAAATTATCATATTTATTCAATCGTTTTTTATAAGTTGTTATTGTATTCATTTTTTTCCCCTGATTTTATACTATTTTATTTTTTTAGTAATGCCTTATTTAAATCTATTTATTTCTTATTAAACGTTAAGTTTATATTGGAGTGTGTTCATTAATGTTAGCTAATAAAAAAGTTATATTTTTTATAGGTATAGTCTATAAAATTAGTTTTATGAGTTAAAAATGAAAAAGAAAAATATATTTTACTTATAAAGTATATTTTACAATAAAATTAAGTATTTTCATAATTTAAGAATGAAAAAGAAAAATATATTTTGCTTTATAAAGTATATTTTACAATAAAATTAAGTATATAATTTATAAAATTCCCAATAATGAACTAAATAATTTAGAAAAAGTGTTAAATAAACCTTAAAAAGGTATTGAATAAAATAAAAATTAATTTATTAATTTATTAAAAAATAAGAATAAAAATAAAAGAGATGAAGATTAAACTTCATCAAAGAAATCAGGTTCAGCTTTGTCCAACCATTCATTTACTAATTTTACTGCACAGTAGTTTCCACACATTGTACAAGTATCTGGATCTTCTGGAGGTCTATTTTCTCTTTTAGCTCTTGCATCGGCTGGACAAATTGTTGCTTCATATTGTGCTTCCCAGTCTAATTTCTTTCTTGCATTAGCCATGGCTAAGTCTTTTTCTCCATTGTGGACTCCTTTTGCCATATCTCCTACATAAGCACCAATTCTTGTAGATATAACTCCAGTTTTTACATCTTCTGGACTTGGGAGTGCTAAATGTTCAGCCGGGGTTACATAACATATGAAGTCTGCTCCTGCTTTAGCTGATGCAGCTGCTCCAATAGCGGAGGATATATGGTCATATCCTGGTGAAATATCAGTTACAAGTGGTCCTAACATATAAAATGGTGCTTGTCCACATAATTTTTTCTGTATTGTAACATTTGCAGCTATTTCATTTAATGGTATGTGTCCTGGTCCTTCAATCATAGATTGAACTCCAGCTTCTCTAGCTTTTTCAACTAATTCTCCAAGAATTATTAATTCTTGAACCTGCGCTCTGTCTGTGGAGTCAGCTATTGCTCCTGCTCTCATTGCATTTGCAAGGGAAAGGACAACATCATGTTCTTTAGCTATTTCAAGTATGTAGTCAAAGTTAGTAAACAAAGGATTTTCTCTTTCATTTTCAACAATCCATGCAGATACGAAAGCTCCTCCTCTAGATACTAGGCCTCCTTTTCTTCCTTGTCTTTTTAATCTAGCTAAGGTTTCTATATTTACACTACAATGTATAGCCATAAAGTCTATTCCATCTTTAGCTTGTTTTTCTATGTTTTTAAACATATCTTCTTCTTCCATAGCTATAGATGAGCCAGTTTCTCTTATAGTTTCAATAGCTGTTTGATAGATTGGAACACTTCCAACAGGAAGTGGAGACATTTTTAAAATCCTTCTTCTTATTTCATCTAAATCTCCACCTATACTTAGCTCCATAAGAGTATCTGCACCATTATCAATAGCTATTTGAGCTTTTAACTCTTCTTCATCAAAATCTACTATGTCTGTAGAGGTTCCGATAGTTGCATTAACTTTAGTTCTAAGTCCCGCTCCAATAGCTCCTGGTGCTATATCTCTATTTACATTTGAAGCTACTACAATAGTACCGTTTGCAACTGAGTTTCTTATGAATTCTTCAGAAACTCCTTCGTTTTTAGCTACTGCCTTCATTTCGTCTGTAATTATTCCTTTTTTTGCATCTTCGAGTTGTGTCATAATCAACCACTTTTCTAATTAATATTAAAATTTTAAACTTGATTTAATTTAATCATCGAGTTATTATAAGTATTTATAAATATGCAATGATTTTTTATACATATTTGAAATATAATATCCAATTTTTTAAATCATATTTTAACTACTTTAATTAATATATTTATTTATAAATAATATTTTCAATTAATATTTATTTTTTTAAAGTTAAATTGAATTTAAATACATTTTACTTGAATATATTTTAATATAGTAAAGTATAGTTTATAAGCATTTCTTATTTTTTTTAATTTTTTTAATTATTGAAATATAGATCAATATAAAATAGCTAAATTATATATCGAAATATTTAAATATATAGATTTAAAGATAATTTCATATGAAAAATCATAAGTTTAATAATAACAATGACTTTAATACAAAAATAGAGTATCAAGTAGATAATGAATTTTTCAAAGCTTTTGAAGATAAATCAAAAGATTTAGGTATTTTCAAAATTGGTTATACGAAAATTGAAACTAAAAACATTAACCAAGAAATAATCTATAAAAATGTTATTATATTAGCTATTGAGATGGATGAAAGAATTATTAAAACAAGTCCTGGTGAATTAGCTAAAAATTTAAATAAAAATTTTTATGATAAATTTAGGAAAATCACAGAAAGTCTATCAGAATATTTAAAAACTAAAGGATTAAAAACACAAATAGTTTATCCTAATGAAAAATTATTAGATTTACCTTTTTTAGGTCAAAAAGCAGGTTTAGGATATGTTGGAAAAAGTGGATTATTAATTACTTCTGAATTTGGATCTAAAATTAAACTATCTGGAATATTAACTTCAATAGATAATCCTATTTTTAGTAAAAGTAGTAATGATCATAAATGGATAGAAGAACGGTGTAAAGATTGTGATGAATGTATTGAAAGCTGTGAAAGTGAAGCTTTAGCTATAAAAGGTGGAGATTATATAGCTGAACTATTAGAGTCTAAATGTATTGGATCAGAAGAAGGATGCACATATTGTATTGAAAAATGTCCGTTTAATGAAAAAGGTTATTTAGCTGTTAAAAAAGAGTTTTTAGGGAATACTGGGTAATTTTTTATTTTAAAATTATTTAAAATAAAACTATTTAATTTTTATTAATTTAAATAATAAAAATAGGGTTTTAAAATGTCTAATTTTTTAAATTTGATTTTTATTTTACATTATAAAACTTTATTTGATTCCAAAAATGAATCTAGTAACTTTAAACTTCTTACACAATATATATAATCCAAGTGATAGAGATATAGTCAATATTAAAATTAAAATCATTTGTACATAAATATTAGGTATTATTTGTATTATATAAAATCCAACTGCAACAAGTATTGATTCATGGAAAATGTATATACTAAAAGAGGATTCTGACAAATATTGTATTAAATTGCTAGTTTTATTTAAAAAGATTTTACCTAAAACTAATAATAAAAGAATACATATCCATCCATAAAATGCTTGATAATAAAAAATTATAGGAACGAAAACAGTACTAAATGATAAATTTCCTACAATAAATATAATTGTTAATATCAATGTTAAAATTCCCAATAGAATTTTATTTTTTTCAAGTTTTTCCATAACATGATCATTTGATAAAACAAAATACCCTAACAAAAAGAAACCAAGAGACATACCAATACTCTTACCTTCACCACTACTTAAAATTGGATATAAAACAACCGGAATAAGTCCTAAAAGAATTATTGAAGGAAGTGAAAATTTTTTATTAGTAAAATCAACCCTGTCTTTTAGTAATTTAATGATTGGTATAGCTAAACATGAGACTATAAATAAAAATAAAATAAACCATGCTGGTCCAAGTGTTAACCCTCCATCATAACCAGTTAAGTCAGTAATTTTAGTAAAGGGAACTAAATAATAATTAAAATAACTAATTGGAAGATTTTCATGAAATTTCATTCCAAAATATGATAAAATAGGATTTAATAAAATCATTGCTGAAATAAAAGGAATAAGTAATCTTTGAACTCTTTCTTTAAAATATTCAGTAAAACTTCTTTTTTTCAATGCATAAAATGATGTTATCCCTGCAATAGCAAATAATAAAGGCATTAACCAAACTAAAAAAAACATAATAACATAATTTAAAAAATAATTACTTCCTTCTTTTATATAATAAGGAAAAGTAGAATAAATTAAAAAAATATGTAAAATAATTACTAAAAAAATTGTTACAAGTCTTAAAGTATCTAAATAATATTTTCTCATGTTTACAACCAATACACAGATTTATTAATTTGTATACATATTATTTAATGAATGTAAAAATACCATTTTTGCATTAAATCTAGAGATAATTTATTTTACATTATATTTAACTTTATTGTGTTAAAATTCAATTATTAATCTATCTATTATATCAAAATCAATAATAATTTTTATACTTAGCTTCATGGAAAATATTATGTAGATATTAATAGATATACTAAAAATATATGAATTAAAAGATCATGACATAATCAAAAAACTATCTTTATGAAAAAATAAGACATCAAACAATTCCATTTAGAAAAATTTGGATATATTAGTTGTCTTCTTCAATAATTTCAATATAACTATTAATAAGAAAATCTAAAATCTAAAAACATCTTATAATGTATCATCAAGTAGTTTTGGGTTTTTAGCATTATTTCGTGTTATTACTTTTCTACCACTTCTTTTTTCTAGGTTCTTACGAGCATCTCCAGCAATATTTCCACCATCACGTGCTACTTCTTTACTTTCTTCAAAACCCTGAGGATTAACACTCTTAGATATTTAGAAAATCGAAGATTTTCTAACATTGCAAAATCGAAGATTTTGCAAAGTCTCTGTTGTACTTGCCTCAGCTAACATATTAAGAACTAATTCAATATTACTCATATTATCTCTAAGGTTTTCTTTTCTGACATCTTTAAATTTTTTGTATTCTTTTGTTGTCATTCCAGACCATGCTTTGCTAATTTCATCGCTGAGTAGTGCATATTCTAAACCTTCTTCGACTCCTGATCTGTTCCATTCAGCTGTTAGATCTTTTCGAAATTCTGTTGTTTTTAGTCTTTGTGTTATCCATTCTTCAGAATATCCTTTTTTCCTGTAGTTGCTTATAGCCCTTTCAATAGCTAATTGGGGATCCGCTATTTCATCAAGTCTTTCTTTTCCTATTTCTGCAAGCCAACGTTTAAATGGTTCTGCATTTGGTGAAGGTATGGATTGAATGATTCTTAATATTTGTTCGCTGTCAGCTACATCTGTTAATCGCATTTTACCGTCTGATGAATGCATTTTTAACCGTCCGATATTTTCGGACGCTTGGCTACCTTCTTTTTTTAACTTTGTTTTTAAGTCGCTCCAGTATTTTTTAGGTCTTTTTGATTCACTCAATACTCCTACAACATCGATGACTGAAAAAAACCATTCTTCTTTATCTTCGTCCCATACTGCTCGTATTTCTCTATCTTCAAATAATTTTATGCTGTTTTTGTTTGGCATTTAAATACTTCCTTTTTATTTTATGGACTACTTGTTTAATCTCATGTTTTGTTTTGCTAATATTTGTTTTAACACCTTGATAATTTTATGTTTTATTAAATATTTGAGATTTTTCTTAGAGCTAGTGAGAAGTATTTTAATTATTTAAAAATTTAATATGCTGATTTGAGCTTAATGATTTATCATAGTCATTATATGACTATTTTATCATTTTTTTCAATTTACTATAGAATAGATCATTTATTTAGTAAAAAAAATGGCTGATATTCAAATATCATAATAATAAAAATTAAAATAATTAATTAAAAAATAAAGGGTAAAAAATAAAGTAAAAATAGAAATTAATATAAAAATTATGAAGTAAAGTATTTTTATTAACCTATATTTTATTACAATATAATTTCTTTTGTAAACTGAGATGTGGTATTGTTTCCACTATATATGTCTATAATCATTTTATAAGGTTTTGATTTTTCTTCAGTTAATAATCTAAAACCATACTCATGGAAAGCAATTGCTTCTGTTTCATTAAATGCCTCATAATGCTTTTCGAATTTTTTCCCATTTTTATCATAGAATGTGACATTAACATAGAAGTCTTTAGAGTCTTTTTGAGGTATAACAACTCCATCAATAATTACATCATAAAAATTTGTATTATTATTTTTATTAACACTTGTTGTTATGTTTTCTACAACGAATTCTTCTTTGTTATTCATTAAATTCAGAATATTTCCTTCATTATTTGTATTGTTAGCTGTATTTGCAATAACTAAAAATGCGAGAAATATTAATACAACTATTAATATTACCCAATATGATTTTTTCATAAATTAACCTCTTTGTGGATTTTTACTGTCTTTTATGGCTTGAATTTTTTAATCTTTTATTCTTTGTAATAGTTCATTATTAATAACTTTTAGTAATATTGTATTTATTTATTATTATTTTGCTTTTTTACAAAATAAAGCTAACTATTAATTTTTAATAATTTTTTTCTAGGATAAAATAAAGTTAAAATGTGTTGATTTTTAGGATTGATGTTGAAATTTATTCTTAATATTGCCTATAATTAATTCAATTCAATAGATTTAGAAATATAATAATACCAACCTTTCTTTTTACAATAAATAATTATTTTTTTCATAAAATTAGTATCAGTAGTATACTCTAAAAGAAATATTTTCTTATTATTTTTTATTAATTTCTTAAAATAAGAGATATAATAAGTTCTTGTACTATAATCAGATTTTCCAAATGTATTTTTAGAAAAATTAATAGTTGTAAAAACAGTTTCTTGGTTTATTCCATCAAAAATTGATTGAGAACTCTTTTGTCTTTTTAAATATTCTTTAATAAAAGTGTCTCCACCATTTATTATGATTTTTGTATTTAATGATTTTATTGATTTTAGTATATTTGTAAGACCCTTGAAAATTCCTTCATTTTTATAAAGATAGTAAACATCACAATTATCAACGAAGAAGCCATCTACTCCTTTATTTAAATAAGTTTTAGCTGTTTTATTTACTATGAAACTTTGCCAATCTTTATTAGAAACATTAATCCATCTTTCATCGTCCCAATTTTGATACTTTCCTAAAGTAATATTTTTATAGGTGTTATAATAAGACCTAAATTTCTCAATAGATCCAATGTTAAGATATGAATAAACTTTTTGATTATTATTATGTAGTTTTTTAATATCTTTACTAGTAAAATACTCGGCATCAATTACAACAGTTTTATAATTGTATAATTTATTAATATTGTTTCTGTTTAATCCAATAAATACTCCATACTCATGTTTGAAAGTCTTTGCAGTAGCTAATAAACTGGGTTTGCTATATTTTACATTATTTTTAGATAATTTATAGGATTTTATTTTGTAACCATATGTTTTTCCTGGTGAAAGTTTTTTATTCCTCCATTTTACAATATTAGAATTTTTTATGATCTTAATTTTATAGTATTTCTTGTATTTTGGATTATATTTATAAATGATATAACCATTAGCTCCCTCAGCCTTTTTCCAAGAGAGGTCTATGGCCGAAGTACTATATTTTTCTGCTTTTAGCTGTGTTGGTGATTTTAAAGAAGTTTTTTCCATTCCATAAACTTCATTGGGGGCTATAAAGACAATCAAAAAGCATGCAGCTATAGCTATTATGGCTATAGATTTAAAGACCTTGAATTTCATGGATATTCCTTATTATATTTTTTTTATTAATAATATATTTATTAATATAATATTTGAAATAATAATTATAAATATTTTTATTATTCATAATAATTTATAATACAATGTCTTTATTTATTATATATTTATTAAACAATTTTTATAATTATCTAATATTAGGATTTAGCTAGGAATTTTAATTTTAATATTCTTAATATAAGATAAAAAAAATTCTTATCTTTCTTTTGATAAAAAATGAGGATATTCTGCATTAGATTCAGATTTTTCAAATGTTTGAGTATCAACATCATAGACTTTTCCAGTATATTTAAAATGAACTTTATTATTCTCAATATAAATACGATTCTCAGCATCAAAAGATGTTGCTGTATATTTATCATCTTTACTTGGTTGGTCACGATATAAACCTTGTTTTTCAAACCAAGAAAGACTATTGTTTTCAAATTTTATATCATAAACACAATTAACAATAGCTTCAGCAGGGGGATTATTTAAAGTTCCAGAGATAAATCGCATTGTCCCAGTTATCTCATTACTACTATGACGTTTAGCTAGTTCATATCTAAATAATGCTACTCCACTAAAATCCTTTCTTATATTTACTTTTTCTCCAATTTCATTTAATTCATATATTTTTTCATTAGCTAAAACAAACATATCAAAATTAAAGCCATAGCTATTATATTTTAAATTCGAAAAGGTAATTTGATCAGAATAAACTCCTTGAAGTTTACCATCATCAAGTTTATACAATAATTCATCAGTAAATAATGGTTTAGATAAAACATTATTCTCTAAAAAGCTAATTATTTGTTTCATTATTATCACAACTTATTAATATCTTTTAAAATATTCTCATCTTTTAATTTATATAATAAATCATTTATTTAAACAAATTATTAAATTTTTTATAAAAAACTCAATCTTAAGATCAAAGGCTTAAAATTTTGATTTTCCTCAGTTACTCTAAAAATACCATAATCAATATTCTTTATTTCTTACTTCTCTTATAGCTTTAGTAACATCAACAGGTTCATCTGTTTCAATTATACCTGAATAACTCATAATTCTTTCATGATCTGGATTATAAGTATCTTTGTTAGCTATTAAATGTTCTGGTATTTTAATTTTTGACATGGATTCTATTCCTTTTTCTAGTATTTCGATTATAGCTTCTTCTTCAGTTATATTTTCATCTTTAGCTATTTGACTAATTTTTTTTAATATTTCTGGTTTTATATTTTCAATTCTAATAGTCATAATATCACTTAGTTCTTTAAAATGTTTATTTATAAAATAAAACTATTAACTCTTTAATTATATTCCAAAATTAGTTTTAATAATAATACTGTTTTTATAATAATTTTAATTCATGAAATTTTTACTATATTTTCTTTATTATCAAAGTCAGAATCAAAACTTATTATTTCATATATATTTAAATCATTCATTAATTGGATAGTTACACTGTCTGCAAGTGATAAATTATTGTATTTTACTAATATTTCTATAGCTTTGTCATAAATTTCTTGATTAGGTCTTATTATTATAAAATTATCTAGAATATATTCATAAACAATTTTTGCAGATTTAGATCCTAATTTTTTGTTAATTAATGTTATAGTTTCACTTAAAATCAATATTGAAATAAATTTTTCTTTATTTCGTGTGTAAAATTCTTTTTCTTTGGCTTTTTCATGCCATTGATCATTTTTTACAAATAAACCAACAATATAGGCTGTATCAAGAAATATCAAATATCTTCCCCACTTTCCATTTTCTTAATCTCTTCAACACTATCAAAAGGTTCTTTAGCTTCAAATATTCCTATTATTTCTTCAGTTTCTAATGATTTTCCACTTTTTCGAGGTAATTGAATTATAATTTTATCATTTGAATCAGATATTTTATTTATTTTATCGTTAAAGCATTTATTATTAGTTGTTTCTATCGCTTTTTCAAGTAATTCATTTATAGCTTCTTCTTCAGTAATTTTTTCATTTTTAGCTATTTTACTAATTTTTTTTAATAAGTTAGGTTTTATATTATCTATAATTAGAGTTCCACTATTATCATTAATGAAACCATTAACTTCTTCATTGTTTTTTAAACCTTGTTTAATGAATTTTTCAAGTAATTTAGTTTGACTAGTTCCTAATTCAACAGCTTTCATCTTTAAATCTTTTAATAAATCTATGTTTAATGTAAAACTAGTTTTTTTCTTAGACATTTAAACACCTTTTTAAAATAATTAATTTATATTATAAAATTTTCCTTATTTAATTATTTCGGTATTTCCTTAAATAGGTATTTATTTAATTATTTTATTATTTTATTATTTTTTCTAATAAAATTAATAAAATTAGAATAATAATAAGAATATAATCTATAGTTAAAAATATATAATAAATATCTATTATATAATCTGAAAAAAGAGAAATAGCTGTTAAAATAAGTAAAATTATATTAAAAATAACTTGGGTATTATTTAAAGAAATAATACTAAAAATAAAAAAATAAAAAATATAATATAAAACCAAATAGTAATATCAGTTTGGGTTTATAAAGATTTAATTGAACTATTTTTTCACTGCTGTCATTGCAAGTAATGTTATTTGATCTTCTGTATCTGCATCTAGAAATTCAATATCATCAAAGCCAACTTCATCTTTTAAATATCCTAAATTTTCTCTTGCCCAATGTGCCCAAGAATACCATATTTTTTTTGCATCAGGAATATTATAACAAGAGGTAATATCAACAAGCTCTGTTTTTTCCCATAGATTTTTCCACCAATCAGCACTGTGAAATGAAAACATATCTTCATACCAAAATGATTCATGGGTTTCAGGATAACCCTTTTTAAATTCTTGCATTAACCCTGGACAAACGATTCCAAATTGACCTCCTTGTTTCACTAGCTTTGAAAAAGTTACCGGAAAATAAATCTCATCTGCACCATAATATTGGTAGCTGTCAATAGCTATAGCTGCATCAAAAAATCCTTCAGCATATGGAAGGCCGTGAGCTTCTGCTTTAAGTGGAAATACTTTATCATCCACTCCTGCCTCTTTAAACCTTTCAAGATTTTCAGTTGGATCAATCCATAAATCATTGGCAAATACTGTCACATCAAATTCTTTAGCTAAAAAGATAGAAGTCAGACCTTTCCCACATCCCATGTCTAAAACTTTCATACCTGGGGATAAGTTCATATTATTACATAATTCTTCTAATAATTGTAATGGATTAGGTCCCATCCAATTTTCTTCAATCCATTTTGATTCATATTTTTCAGTTTTTGGATAAGTGTTCATTATAATTTACTCCTATATTTATATTATTTCTAAAATAATTAGATTATTAAAGATTATCTTTTTATTTTTAAGTATTTCTTTAATCAGCTTATTATTTAAATCTTATGAAAAAATAATCTTAAAATCGTTTCCAAATCAGTCTAATAAAGTTATTATGTAATTCTTATTTTTGTATTGGAGCATTTTCCAATGTTTCTATTAATAATTCCCAAAATTTTTCAACAGATTTAATATTAACCTTCTCTTGAGGAGTATGTGCATCCTTAATGGTAGGTCCAAAAGATATCATATCTAAATCTGGATATTTTCCTCCTAATACTCCACATTCTAAACCAGCATGTATTGCTTTAACTTCAGGAACTTTTCCAAATTTTTCAAAATATGTTGATTTCATTATTTCCAATATCTGAGAATCTAAATTAGGGTCCCATCCAGGATATTCTCCATAAATCTTAGTATCGCCTTTTGATAATATAAAATTATTTTTCAATAGATTTTCTACAACAACTCTTGCTGAATCTACTGAACTTCTTAGTAAGCACTCAACTATAATTTGATCATGGAGAGTTTCAACAATAGCTAGATTATTAGAAGTTTCAACTAAGTTAGCTATATTTTCACTCATAGCTATAACTCCATTAGGACAGAAGTATAGTGAAGATAATAATCCCCATTTTGTTTCATTATCTAAAACATATTTAGGTATATCACATGTTTCATATTTAATATTTAAACTCACTTCATCAGGGAATTTAGCTATTATATCTTTATTAAGTTTATCAAATAATTCTTTGAATTTGGAAAATTCTTCTTTTTTAATTGTAATAATTGCAGAAGCTTCTCTAGGAATCACATTAGCTGCTGATCCACCATTGATTGAATTTATATCTATATTACATTTTGAAAAGGTTTTCCATAATATATGACTTAATATTTTTATTGCATTAGCTCTATTAAGATGTATATCTGCACCACTATGACCTCCCATCAGTCCAGATACTTTTATTTCAAAGGCAATATTTTCTTTTTCAGCTGTTTTCTTTGAATATTTAAATATAGCTTTAAAATTAGATCCTCCTGCAGAACCTATAAATAGAGATCCTTCCTCTTCAGTATCTAAATTTAATATTATTTTCCCATCTAAAACATCAGATTCTAATCCATTAGCTCCAGTCATATCAGTTTCTTCATCACTTGTAAAAAGAGCTTCAATTGGACCATGGGATATATTATTTGACTGAAGAATTGCCATTGCAGCTGCAATTCCAATACCATTGTCAGCTCCTAATGTTGTACAATCTGCCCTGATCCAATCTCCATCAATGATTGGTTTTATAGGATCTTTTTCAAAGTCATGATTGCTTTCCACACATTTTTGTGGGACCATATCTATATGTCCTTGCAGAATAATTCCTTTTCTATTTTCCATTCCTTTTGAAGGAGGTTTTTTAATTATAACATTTCCAACTTTATCTACAGTAGTTTCTAATCCTAAACTTATTCCAAAATTCTTGATAAAAGTTATTATTTTAGTTTCATGTTTTGAAGGCCTAGGTATTTGTATTATATCATAAAAGATTTTCCATAATTCTTTTGGTTCAATGCTAGAAATATTATTTTCCATGTTTTGCACCTTTTTAGTGATATCTATTATAGTTATATTTGATTATTTTTTTAAAAACAAAATCAACTTCTTTATCTCTGAATTTGCTAATTGCCACATGTAATCCCTTGGATTAATTCATTTTAAGCAATGTTTTCAAGAGTTTGGCTGATATCTCAGTTATTATTTTTGAAAAGTACTTGTCTAAAACCTAAATCAACTACAAAAACATTTATTCTATATATTTTAAAACCTTTTTCCCCAATTCAGTATCAGTATAAAGCCTTCCTTGTCTCTTTTTAGGATTTAAACATTCAATTAATTTTTTATCTTTTAATTCTTTTAGTACTGTACTAATATGACTCATTTTTATTTCTGTTGATTTGGATAGCTTTGAAGGTGTTTTTATTTTGTCCATTAAATCGATTAAGATTTTTTCTCTATAGCTAGACATTTGAACATAGGATATTAAATCTATTAATTCATCATCTAATTTTTCTTTCATGTTTTTTTCTTGTATTATATAAAAAATTTAATTATTCCCAAAACAATAACAATTCAATACCTAAACTTAATAGGTATATGTATTTTAGTTAATATATAACTTAATTCATTGAGCATATATTTAAATTTTTGTAGAATTATTAGGAAAAACATTTAAGTTAACATATTTCTCAATAAATTGTAGAAATAAATGTTTATATTTTAAAAAAAGAATTTATAAATTTTCAAATTAGATTTAAAAAGGATTTATCTATTAATAGATAATATGAAGTTAAATTTACTTATTCTTTATTTTTCACTTTTTATTACTATGTTTTATACAAATATAGGAATTTTTGATAGTTTTCTTTGGAATAATTTATAATGTTGAAATTATTCAATATAGTTTAAAACTTTTCTTCCTAAAGGAGTAATTTTATAAAGTCTGCCTTGTTTTTTGTGAGGATTTAAACATTTGATTAATTCCATATCTTTTAATTCTTTTAGTGTTGTGCTGATATGACTCATTTTTATGTTTGTTGATTTGGATAATTTAGAAGGTGTTTTTATTTTCTCCATTAGATTAATCAAAATCTTTTCTCTGTAATTGGACATTTGAACAAAAGATATTAATTCTATTAATTCATCATCTAATTCTTCTTTCATATGTTTTTGTTGCATTAAGTACAAAATCTATTTAGTCCCATAACAATACCAAAATAATACCAAAACAACTATTTAATTTATATATTAGTTAATACATATTATAACAAAATCATTATAAAATCAATTTTTAAAATCATGGAAAAAAATAACAAATAGGAGAATAAGTTAATATAAAAAGTTTATTTTTAAAATTAAGGATATTTAATATTATTAATAAGAAGAAAACTACAAAAAATAGTTTTCTTCTGATTAATAATTAAAAAATCTAGCTATTTCATTAAAAATCCATGATTTATACCAACTAATGAAAATAGCTATAAATTAAATGTTATTAATCAAAAAAAACATACGATGAAAATTTATGCTTAGTAAAAACCACCCGAGATAATTAAAATATCCATTTTTTTTACTAAGCTAATTTTCACAATTTAAATAAATAAATAAAATAAAAAGGGAGGGAAATAACCTATGAAAATAAGAAAAATAACCTTAATATTATTAGCTATGCTTTTATTAATTTGTAGCTTATCAACAATTAGTGCAGCTAACAACACAATCAGTGACACTAGTACTGGTGGTATATTACAAGGTATTGCTGACACTGGAACTGGAGACACATTATACTTAAACCCTGGAACTTACAACAAAACTAACCAAGACACTAACATAACTATAAGTAAAAACATAACAATTCAAGGAAATGGATCACAAAATCAAGTTATTATTGATGCACAAGGATTATCAAGAATATTCACAATAAATAACAATTTGAATGTTAGTTTTATTAATATTACATTTATAAAAGCGGGTAATGGAAGTGATTATGGAGCAATCTTCAATAACTATCAAGGAACAATAATGAAATTCATAAACTGTACATTTATCAACAACACTGCACTATCAGGAGGCGCTATTTATAATGTAGGTAGTGGGATGACTATAATCAATTCTATATTCATAAATAATGACGCAACATCAACTAGTGGAGGTGCAATAAGTAGTAGAGGTGCAAATATAACTGTGATTAACTCTACATTCATAAATTGTACTTCTATAAGAAATGGGGGAGGTGCAATAAGTAGTAGTGGTGATAAAATGACTGTAATTAACTCTACATTTATCAACAACACTGGAATGAATTCTAGTGGTGGTGCAATCTATCTCAATAGTAATAATTCAATTATAGAAAACTCCATATTCATAAACAACACTGCACTAGCAGGAAGTGGTGGAGGTGCAGTCGCCGTATTTGGTGAAAATGCAACAATAATTAACTCTATATTCAATCAAAACAGTGCAACCAATAATGGAGGTGCAATACGCATCGGAACTACTAGTAAAAATACAAAAATAATTAACAACACTTTTACAAATAATTCCTGCATAAATAATGGAGGAGCTATTTATAATGTTGGGGATAATATAACACTTTCTAATAATACCATGACAGGCAATAATGCAAGTTCAGGTCAAATGATTTATAATAATGGTTCTATGGGCATTTTAAATCTAACTTATCTCAATAATTCTACCTTAGCTGTTTTGAATGGCTCTACAATAACCATTTATGCTACTTTAACCGATGATATGGGTAATACTGTTACTGGTCAAAATATAAGAATTTATATTAATGGAATTCTTGGAGGAACTCTCATTCAAAATATAGAATCTATTGAAGGCTATGTAAGCTTTAACTTAACTGTTATTGGTGAAGATAGTGCTTTATTCCCTGTCAATGGTACATATGATGGAATCGGAGACTGTCCACTAATTATCAATGAAGGTTTGATAAGTGTCTTTGCAATAGATCCTTACAATATTACTAAAATAGCTACTAACTCAACTATATCTACAAAAAATGTTACTGTTGGTAAACCAACTAATATTACTGGTATTGCAAAAGATGAAAATGGAAATATTTTAGCTAATATTGAACTTAGTGTTATTGTTGATGGTAAAACATACACTGTAACTACTAATAGTAATGGTGAGTGGACTTTAACCTATATTCCAACTAAAGTAGGAAATATAGATGTTTCCGTACAATGGAAAGGAAATGATACTCATAATGGATTTAATAATAAAGCAAAACTTAATGTAGCTAAAAGAAATATCATAGTAACTATAACTACTGAAGAAAATGATGATGGTTCTATAACCATAATAGCTAATGCAACCTATGAAGACGACGGAACCCCAGTAATTAACCATCCAGTAGACTTTATACTAGATGGAAAAATTATAGGAACAGGAATCACAAATAAAAACGGAATAGCTAAACTAAAAATACCAGCTAACAAAATCAATGGCCAAACACACAAAATAACAGCTCTGGTATATGGTGATGATAATTCCAATGATGGAAAAGCAACCACTACTTTCACAAGAAAAAACCCAGATAATCCTAATCCAAACAAAACAAGTAACAACCCAGCTGCAACAGCAGCTATGAAAAAAACAGGAATACCAATAAACTTAATAATATTAGTAATTTTAAGTTGTTTAGGAATAGTTATTAGAAAAAAATAAACAAAATTTTTAAAGGATAATTAATTTTTTTATCCTTTTTTCTTTTTTAAGATATAAAATAATTATAATCTTTTTAAAAAAGTCAAAGATGAATCTTGAAATATTTAAACTTTTAAATGAACAATAATGATAAATATTATTATGATGGCTTATCTATTTATTCTTAAAATATTCTGAAAAAATCCAAAAATTCGAATTAAAATAAAAATATTTTAAATTTTTTCTAATTTAATCAATGATTATTAGTTTATATACTATTTTTTGAAATTTTCTTTGAATCTGAAAATACATATTATTCTGTCCTTATTTCTATTATATGGATTTTTCCCATTTGCAAATAGTATAATTTAATTTATCTTTCCACATTGTAGACTTAATATCATTATTATGAGGTATTTGAGACAAATTATCAAATAATTTTTTTAAATCAGAATTTTTGACAATTTTATTGTTTTTTCTTTTTTTAATTATTATGTCTAATATATTAATATATTGTGGTAATGTTAAAGGAATTATATTTTGTTTTATGTCCTCATAACCATCTTTAACATAAAAACGCAACTGATTATATGTATCTCTATGTATAACTGGAGCTATGAACATACAATAAAATTTTTTATCAGCATATTTTTCTTCTAAACTTCTTAAATGTCTCATAATGGGTTGAACTTCATGTACTGTTTGACTCCTACTTTTCATCATAGTAACTTCTACAGACAAATTAAATTTATCATAAAAACATTCAATGTCTGCTTTATTACCTGGAGCAGTGAAAACAGGTTCTCCATCATCCCCCATTTTTAAATTAGGCTTTATTTTTTCAGCATCATTTATAGCCATCAAACTTAAAGAAGTGTACCACTCCAATTCAAGAGGCTCTTTAAAATTAGATTTAGATGGTTTTAATCCAGATAATCTCTCAAGTTCATCTTTATATTCATTTAAATTATCTTTATTTTTTTCTCTAACAAAAATAAATTGGTTATTGACATTTTCCATATTATTTTTCAAATTATCAATTAGCTTTTTAAGATCAATATTTTGAATATTTGTAATATCAATATCTAACGAATAGTCATTTAGATTGCTGTGAGGATACTGATCAATTATTTCATTTTGTTTATTTTTAATATTTGAATTCAATTGTGAAAATACTTTTTCTAAAGTTTCTCTACTTTCCCATGGCAATTCTGGAGAGTTTATGTCTCCTAAATACTCAATATATTCATTTTTATCGTCATAATGTGAAGAACTTTGAGTTATTTCTGATATGATCATTTTCACTTCTTCTAATCTATTAAAATTGATATTAATCCCATATCGTTCATTAGTATAATTTATATAACCGGTTATTCTAAAATAACGAATTGCCGAATCAGCATAAGCTTTCAATGTGTCAGTTTTTTTAATAATTTCTCGATCATTATTTGGATCCACATCAAAAGTATTTATGATACAATCTTCTAGCATTTTTTGTTTAAAAAGTGCTTGATTACTTGAATTTTTTAAATTATCACGATATTGAATTATTTCTAAAATACTGTCATTTATTTGCGTATAGTTTTTAAGCGTTATGACAAACATCTTAAATTCATCAATACTAATGCCTTTAGATTTATTTCCTCTTTTTTCTTCAATAGAATTTACTTCATAAATGACATTTAACAAAGCAATAAATGGTTTAATATCAAAATCATTCATTCCTCTATCTACAGGATTTGGAATTTCCCATTTTAGACAAAATTTAAACATGAATTCTTCAAAACTTATATCTTCTTTTAATAAAAGTTTACCAAGTTCTGTGATTTTGAGAGGAGTGTCATTTTCCCACATTATAAGTCCTGTTTTTTTTAAAGGAGCTGCTGCTGTTCTACCTCGACAACTTTTATCACATTTATCACTAACATATGTTTCATATATCCTAGTTACATCATCATCTTCAAATAGTCCATCAAATTCATATTCCATTATAAGATTCTCTGGAGTGGTTGTTGGTTTATAATATTTATTTTTAATTAATGTCCAAAAGTATTTAGCTTGATTTTCATGATTATATTCTAATCCTTCAAATTCTTCAATAGCTTTTAGATTATTTATAATTCTAACTGGATTTCGAACAGTTGTATTAAAACTCCATACTTTTACCATATTATCTTCCTAATAATTGCATATTAAAACTTCTACTGTTTTGTTATTTTTTTTTATTTGATAATTTGAATTAGAATAGTTGTGATTTAAATAATTAACATTGTAATTTTTAGACCAATCAATTAAAAGTTCATTAGTTTTTCCTTTACTTTCTAAAACATTTGAAAGCGCGAATCGTATGTTATTAGAATCAATCCAATCTAATAAATCTAATAAATCTTTTTCATTCTTTTTTAACCAACCATCTTGCTCATTATATGAAGCTAATGTAATTAAATAAGGAGGATCTAAATATAAAAAATCATTTTCACCAATATCATTTAAATTAAACTTTTTAAAATCAGAACTTTTAAAATTAAAATTTTTTTCTTTAATACAAGAAGCGAATTTAATTAAATTATTCTTAGAATTTTTATTAAAATCTCTTTTGCCAACAGGGACATTAAAATAGTTTTTCTTATTAAATCTAATTTGATTGTTGAAAGAATAAGTGACCAATATAAAAAAATATAAAGACCTGTCTGAGCTTTTTAAAAAATTTTTCTTATTAAAATCATCTCTTAGTTTGATATAATTATTTTTATTGTATTTACTAAGTCCATAATTTGAATCACATTTATAAAAATTATATCCATTTAAAAATGTGTTGGATAATTCATAATACTCAATGATATCATTTATTTTATCTAAAATAGTATTAATCTCAGTATCTTTAATAAATTGAAATAAATTTATAATTTCTTTTTCTATGTCATTACAATAAATTTGATTTGCATTAACATTTAAAGATACATTACATCCTCCACAAAATAAATCAATGAATTTATTAATATTTTTAGGAAAAAGAGGTAATATTTGATTTAATAATTTATATTTTCCACCAGTATAATTAATACAAGACTTAATTAGATTCATATCCATCATTAGTATACATTACAAAGATATAATAATTCTTTATGGTCAGATATATCACTTTTACCAGTGGTATACGCTTTATAATTACAAGCAAAAATTTCAACATCTCCTTTAGTTTGTAATATCTCTAAAAGTTCATTATAACTTATTTTAGCATTAGATCTTCCAACGCCTTTTTGAGCCATATTACTATATGAAACTAATATATATTTAGAATCAATTTTTTTAATTAATTCTTCAAATGCAGAAACTGCTTTAACTGTACAATATTTACTTTTAGTTTTTGACCTATCTTTCATTTTTTTAGCTATACCCACAACTTCTGGTTTTTTCCAATCAGCTAAATTTTCCAATAGGTGGTATGTATCACCATATTGTCTAGAATTATAAGGAGGATCTATATAAACTAAATCTGCACTAATTGATTTTACTAACTCATTTGAATCCATGTTATATATTTCATTGCTCTTATTATTTTTTTTTATACAAGGAAACATTAATTTTACATCTTTATCCATATCAAGTGATCTTCTATAAGCATCATAATGTCCACAAGTATTAGCTACCTTATCTGTTGCATATAGTAAACTTGTTATTAATATACATTTTTCTCTAAAATTCAAATCATCTAATTCCTCTATTTGCTCCCTAATATTCCCTATTTTCATGGCATTTTTTTCAGTAAAAAAAGAGTTTCCAAAATTTTCTGAAAAATAATTTGTTTCTTCTATCTCCATATTATTAAAATCATTTATAAAATTTTTTATTTTATCCAAATCAAAATAATCATTAGAAAAAAATGTATTATAAACTATATAATTTGATTTTAAAATATCATTAACAATTATTTTTTTATTATCATTGTTAAAATAATCTGCTATTATTCCCGTGCCTGCAAAAATATCAGCAACTGTTTCAATTTTTGAAGGAATATTAAAAGTAACCCAATGAATAAAATTCAATAATTTATATTTGCTACCTAAATATCGCCTATTATGTATATAAAATCGATTTTGTGAAACATCAGCATTATAATTAAAATCATGCCTTTCACTTTCAAAATTAGTAATTTTAATATTACTATTTACATCAATTGGAGATATGATATCATTTTTATTTATTCGTAATTTAGTTTGCGTTTGGCTCAACATAATATCCCTTTAATCCTCCAAATAATTTTAAGCTAATAATCTAATAATACTTTATAATTACTACCATTTAAACATTAACTAAAAATTTACATTTGATAATATTATTATTTTTAATAATAATTAGTATTTTATATGATATCTTAATATTCATAGCATATGAGAAGTAATAAAAAACTATCTAAAAAAATCTCAAAATATTAAAAATTTAGTCAATAAATTATCAAGAGTAGAAAAGACGCCATTAATCAATATGATTTAATAATTTATGCAGGAATATTATTCATAAAATATCTTAATGATTTTTCCAGCTTCAAATTTGTCTTTACCAAATAATACCTTTTTTCAAAATTATTTATCTTTCAGCAACATTTTATTTAATTTTATCTCATATATTGTAAATGTTCTAAATTTGGTTTACTTATTTAAGATAATAAAGTTTTTGGATTATTTCAATATCATTTTCATGATAAATATAAACGCTGAACTTTAAGTCTTCTAAAATTATGTGTATTCAAAACTGATATTATTTCATTGGTTATTTTTTTATTAATTTTTCGTTGTTTCTTTCTAAATAGGTCATGTTGTTTTGTTTAAAATTTTATTCATTAGAATCTTTAATAAGGAAATAATCATCATCGACTAATTTTTTATCTTTTATTAGTTTTTAACGTTTTTTATATCTTTTATCATTTTATTTTGAGTTTTGTATCATGTTTTTTCTTAACTATGTGAAAAGTTATTTCATTATTCATGAAATATGATTATCATTTAATTTTAAAGTAGTTATTTCTTGGCTTCTTTTTGCATAAAAGTATTGAAGTTTTAAGTAACTTATAAAAGTACTTTTCAAAATATTTCTCATATTCCTTTATTTTATATAATAATAAGATGATTTCTTTGTTGTTTAAGTTTATCATTGCATCTTGTTCCTACTTTTACGAGAATTTTCTAATGAAATTAATTTTTATTAATTAAATATAGGTCTTGATAATACATAGATATCTTTATCATGGAACAAAAACGCAAATGTCATGACATATTGGGAAAATACTTATATTTTAAGGATAATTTCGTCCAGATAATAATATTAAAGGAATATTATATTCAATAGCTACTCCAGTATTATTTGGAAGTTCATTATAGTTCAATACTTTATACATATATTCCATTGAATTTTCCCAAGATCTATATTCAGAAGGACTTGGTTTTCCAAAACGTGTTTGACATCTATCTGAAATTCTATCTGCAATTTCCCCAGATTCTACATCTTTCATAAAGCCTTCTTTAGTTGAGTCATAGATAATCATGTTAAGACCTTTTCATAATTTATTATATTTTTTAGAACTTCATTTAGATTCATCAATAGGATATTTTTGAGCATTTAGCTTGATTTTATTATTGATGATCTCATCAATATCCACACCTAATGTGTCTGCCATTGAAATTGAATAAATAAGTACATCAGCTAATTCTTCAAGAACATCAGATTTATTATATTCATCATCCCATTGAAAACATTCTAATAATTCTGCAGCTTCAATAGATATTGATTTAGCTAAATTTTCAGGACTATGAAATTGTTTCCACTTTCTATCATCTCTGAATTTAATGATTTTATTAATTGTTTCTTTCTTCATAAAATCACATTTAAGAAATTTAAACTATTTTTAATTTAATTTGAATAATAAAATAATAAGTATATTTTATTATATTTAAATATTCTAATTTAAAATATGTTTTCTGTCTATTTTGTTTAACTTATATTTTTTTCTATATAATCTCAAGATTTAAATTTTATAGAAAAATAATAAAATTACTCCAAATTATTCAAAACTATATATTATAACATACAAATTAAATTATATGCAATAATAAAAATAATTTTATAAATATAAAAATCGGTGCAGTTAACTAATTACTGAATAAAGTGAATATATAATTAATTTAATCTAAATTTAATGAGAAAAATATATTATTATATATAAACTAAAAAATAATTATGAAACTATCTAAAAAAATAAATATTACTCTTCTAATATTGATAGCTTTAAGCATAATATTTATTTTATATAAAACTTCTTTGATTAATGTTCCTAATTTTGAAGATCTTATTAAACCTAAAGAGATAATATTGGTAATTTTAGCATCTACTATAACTATTTTAGCAATTTTTTTCACATTATCTCAATTTATAGTTCAAAAAGCCTCCGAAATGAGTTCTCCTAAAATTTTAGATGAATATAAAGATGATATGATCTTGAATTTCTCAACAGGAATTTCATTATTTATTATTTCTGCATGTTTTATTTATATATTTTCAACTGGATATTATAACAAATTATTATTCTTTGTGATAGTTTTATTATTTTTAATTATATTAATTCTTTTACTATTTCATACTGAAAAAATGATCATTTATACAAGTAAGACGGAATATTCTAAAAAAGTAATGAATCTTAATAAACTTATTAAAAATGAAATTCAAAAAGAATCTTATTTTAAAGACAAATATAGAATAATTCAAGATATAACTATCAAAAGTGTATTAAATGAAGAATATTATGTTGTGAACTATAACATTGATCTATTATACAACTTTATTGCAAAAATTGGCCATCTAAAAAATTGTTACTCATTTAAAAATAAAATTTTTTTGAAAAAATATCAAATTTTAAAAGAAGATAAAATAAAAATTACACAAATAGTTTTAGAAAACACAATAGAAACATACTATCAAATTTATAAAAAATCACTACAACTAGAAATTATTGATATTTGTGAGTTGATTATTGAAAAAATGAGAGAACTTATTTCTCTTTTAAATTATGAAGATACTTTGAAAATTGTCTTTAAGAAAAATTCTAATATTTATAGTCAAAATAATATAGAAATTAAGAAAAAATTTTATTTTCACTCTTACATAAATTTTTTGAAAATTACATTAAAAATAAAACATGAACTATGATATAATATAATGCATATTTTTTTAGAATTATATAAAAATTTTATTAAAATAGAAAAAATTGAATTAAATTTAGAAAATTTAAATGAAATTTTCTTTAATATAATGATATTAATAGTAATAAATAGAGATTTAAAACTATTTAGTTTTTCAATAAAACAAATTTTAGGACCTGAAAATAAAAAAATTTTACTAAATCCCGAAGAATTATATAAAAAATATGAAATGAATACTTTTTCATTCATCAATTATTTAAATTTTCAAAAAAATATATCTGAAAGTATATATAGTGATAATTTATTTATCGAAAAAGATTTTAAAGAAAATAAAAAAAAAGAAATAATGAACTATATCTCAAATATCGAGATCCATAATTTATTTTTTAAGATAGGAGCTTATATTCTATATTTAGACAATGAAAAAGAAAATAATAAAAAATGGATTAATTACATTAAAAAATTGCCTAATGATTATTCTTTTACTGATTTAATGCGTCTCTTGATTTTTGGAGATTTAAATGGAGTGATAGGGGATTTAATCGATCCAAATTATAGTTATGATAGTTACAGTAAATATTATTTGAATTATTTTTTATTTTGTTTAATTGAAAATAAAATTAAAGGAGAACCTGATTTTGAATATCAATTAGATTATGATAAAAAATCAGCTACTAAAGAAGAATATTATTATTTAGTAGAAAATACACTTACTTATCTAAAAACATATAGAAAAAATTCTAATATACACATAATGAAAGGATTCAAAGAATATTATAATAGTAGAACTTATGAAAAAGAAAATATTAAACAAAAATACAATCCTATTGAAAAAGAAATAAATGAGATATGTAATTTATTATACCAAATTAAGATAAATTTTAAATATTAATAAAAAGTATTATTATATAATTAAAACAATTTTGATTTTTAAAATAAGATTTAATTCTTAATTATTATTTATTTAAAAAATATGGAGGTGAAAAAATGAATAGAGATAATGTTGTTTCAAGTAATATAAATTCTATTGGCTATGATTCTGCAACAAAAACATTGGAAATTGAATTCCATAGTGGAGGAACATACCAATACTATGATGTTCCTGAAAGTGAATATAATGGATTAATGGCTGCTAGTTCTCATGGCAGTTATTTTCATGCCAATATTAAAAATAGATATACTTATAAAAAAATTTAACAAAATAATTTTTGATTTTTAAATACGGCATTTTATTCTCTCAACTTATTGATAAGTTCAATAAATTTGTCATCTAATCTTTCAAATTCAACATATTCTCCTAAAGCTTGAGCTAAAATGGGTTTTGTCATTTTTATGCTACCAGTATTTAATTGTCTTAATTTTTTACTGAATTTTTTATTATTATTCAAGCAAGATTTTTTAAGATTATCTATTTTTTCAATTGTCCAATTAGTACCTATATTTCTATTTTTAGATTCAACATGTTTTTTCCAACAATAATAAATAACTTTTGAGTCAAAAGCATCCTCAAATTCTTTATTACCTATATAAAACACGTTTGAATCAGGTAAATCTAAAGAACTCATTAACTCATAGAATTTTTCATCACCATCATTATCACTCATCACATATGTTTCTAAAGGATAAATAAATTCATTCAATACACTTATAAATCTAGGAATATCCGTTATTCCCTCCCTATTAACAAGTTTTATTAAATTACTTTGCATTGTGCACCCAAATTTTCTTTCAAAAAGAATTTTTAAAAATATTAATTCAGAAACTCCCTCTAAAATTAGAATTTTTTTTGAAAAAAACAAATTTGTGTTTACTATGCCTAATGAAGTTAAAGTTGTTGTTATCTTTGAATCATTATTTATGCTTTTTATTTCTGTTTGATTATTAAACAATGAAAATATTCTAATTTGTTGTGGTTTAAACGCATTCATTAAAAAAGGAGAATGAGAAGTTAAAAGTACTTGACGATTATTGTTATTAAAATTTCTTATAATATCAACTAATTCATATTGAGCTTTAACATGTAAATGAGTATCAGGTTCATCAAAAATTACTATAGAATCTTCAGGGTCTTCGTTTTTATGCTCAAACAAGGCCATTGTTATGCGTCTTTTAGTTCCATCACCTTTTTTATTCAAAAGAATAGAATTTCCTCCATCATCAATTAACTCAACATTTAGTTCAATTTTAATATCGTTTTTTTGTAAAATAGGTTTTATTGATAAATCATTGAAATTTGGAACAAATGTACTTATTTGATCTTTTATACCTAAAGAATCAATTTTTGAATTTAATTCAGAAGCATAACTTTTTAAATGATCATCTATAAAATCAAACAGAGTTTTTTCAGAATCTAAATTCAATTCCCATATATCTTTCTTTTTTTGTTTAAAATAAAGTTCATTAAACATTACATTAATATCTTCAAAATGTTTTCCATCTAAAAAATAAACATTAAAGTTTAAATTTCCATCAAAACTAAAATAATCATTGTTATTTTTTAGTTCATTTAATTTATCTAAAATTTTATTTTTTAGATTATTTAAATTAGTATTAGAACGAATAGGAAATGTAAATAGTGAAGCAAAAAAAATTAATGATTTTTTTTGATCTTCTTCATTTAAAGCATTGAAAGATTCTGAATTATATTCATTTATACAATTTTCGATATATTCATCTCGAATATAAATAGTATTTATATGATTTCCTAAATTATCCCTAAAAATTTTTTTATTTAATTTAAATTGATTTGTTTCAACTTCAATGTTAATTTCATCTTCTTCAAGATGAAAATCATTTTCATCAACTTTTTTATTATCAAAAAAAAATTTTAAAACATCAATCAATGAAGTTTTTCCTGCATCATTTTCCCCAATTATTAAAGTAGTATCTTCTTCTAAATTCAAATCAATCTCTTTTAATGATCTAAAATTTATTACCTTAACTCTGGTTATCATTTTATCATCCCCTAAATTTAAAAAATATTTATTTAACAAATTAATATTATTATGATTCAACCTCAGGCCAAACAACTTCAATCCCATCATCTTTTAAAACATCAAATATTTCAATATTTTCAGTATGAATAGGATATAACTTCTCAGGAGCTATTTCCCTTATCATTCCCAAGATCTCTTCACCACTTCCATGGCCTGAAACATGCATTTTATAGATAGGATATAAACCAAAATGCTTTAACCAATTTTCAACTCTTCTAAAGTCTATTTCCATTTCATCATTAAATGGTTCTGTCATTGAATGAATATATATCCCATTTTTTGGTTTTATATCTATTAATTCTTTTAATTCAAAGAAATCACATCTAAAAATATAATCTTTTCCGTTTTCTTTTACGTCTTTATATGTGATTACATTACCATTTTCTAAAAATTCTCTTTCCCATTTGCCATATTCTTTTTCAACTTCCTCATCGTCTGAATCCAAGATTTTCCAATCTCCATCATAGCAAACGTAATGTTCACCTGAAATCAATCCTTGTTTTCTTCTAGGGAAGTAAACAGCTATATTTGGATCATTTAAGCTAGGATATTTATTTTGTTCTATTCCATCATCTTCTTCTAATAGCTTTAACATATAAGCTTGTTTAATATCAATATCTAAAATCCTATCTGTATTTTTAGAAACATTATAAAAAGTGATTAATCTATCTGAAATTCTATCTGCAATTTCCCCAGATTCTACATCTTTCATAAAGCCTTCTTTAGTTGAGTCATAGATAATCATGATTAAAATCTGTTATAATTTATTATATTTTTTAGAATTTCATTTAGATTCATCAAGAGGATATTTTTGAGCATTTAACTTAATTTTATCATTGATAATCTCATCAATATCCACACCTAATATATCTGTCATAGAAATAGAATAAATAAGTACATCAGCTAATTCTTCAAGAACATCAGATTTATTGTATTCATCATCCCATTGAAAACATTCTAATAATTCTGCAGCTTCAATAGATATTGATTTAGCTAAATTTTCAGGAGTATGAAATTGTTTCCAGTTTCTATCATCCCTAAATTTGATGATTTTATTGATTGTATTTTTATCCATACTTTCACTTCGAAATTATTAAAGAAATTTTAAATTAATAACATACCTTACATGGTTCATAATATTGTTTTGCATATGATAAAGAAACATATTCTATATATTTCATATTACCATGGACATGACTATGATATTTTGATCCAGTTGCTGTTATTATTACCTCTCCTCCGGCTGATGTGTCAGAACTATCGGACGAAGAACTTGAACTATCTGATTCAATTGTTGGCTCAGGTTCAGGCACAGGTTCGGGAGTTAATGCTCTTACAATAGATAATAAATCACTACCTACTTTTTTACCAAGAACTTGAGATTCTACATTTATTTCAAAATTATTTTCATCATTTGGAACAGACAATTGATAGCTAAATAATCCATTACTATCAGCAGTTAAGCTAATATTTTCAATATCTAAATCAGAAGATGAAATTGTTACTTGTGCATTTGGATCAGTTTTACCTGAGACAGTTAAAGAAGTATCATTATCAGTAAAATTAACATCATCTAAAGATAAAGAAGTAGTTGGTCTTTCTATATGTACAAGAGTAGTGTTTTCTGTTTTACCATTTGCCACTGAAGTTAACTCAACATAAACATCTGTAACATTTTGAGGTATATTTAAGCTATATTTAAAATTTCCATTAGAATCTACAGTAACTGATACATTTTTTAATTTAAGTTCATTTGAAGATAGATGTAGGGATGCATTCACATCAGTAGTTCCCATAATGGTATAATTTGTTTCATTTGCACCAATAATTGCATCAACTGAATTTAAATGTAAGCTTGTTTCAGGCTCATAAAAGGCAGCACTATAAATTGTACCAACAATAATTGACACAGCAATAATCGTTATAAGCCATGCCACAATGATTTTTCCCCAAGAAGGTTTTTTAATACCATTCTCATCAGTATTATGGAAATGTGAGCTAAATTTCGCATCTTCGCCGTGAAATTTTTCTCTTAGCTCTTTAATTCCCATTATATCGCCCCATTATAGAAATAATTTCCATTATTCTCTTTTATATATTTTGCATTTTTATATGCATCATAGGCTGCATAAATAAGGAACAATAAACCTAAAAATATGTTAATATACCATAATATAATCAACAATAACACAAATACTATGCCTTTTAGTATTTGTCCATTATAAAACTGACCTAAACAAAAAAGAAAAAATGTCAAAATAGCTGCTAACGCAGGATTTTTTTCATATTTAACTACTTTAATATTTTGAGACATATCTTTATTATTAGTATTCTCTTTTTTACTCAGGGTTTCTTTTGCAATGTTTAGTTCATGCCCACAACTAGGACAATATTTACTCTGTTTATTTTTAATTTGTTTCCCGCATTTAGAACAAAAAATAGAAGGTATCTCCTCACTCATTCCAAATCACCTTAATTTATTGTATGTTTTCAGTTTATTTCCTTTATATTATATTTCTTTCTATTTGATTTTTAAAATATCATATGTACTTATTGCTTTTTTGATCTGTTTTTCTACAAAATTAATATCATAATTAGGAAAAACTTCAATTAACTTACAATTATTCAATTTACATAATTCTTTTTTTCTTCTATCTCTTTCAAGCGTATTATTAAATCCTTCTTTACCACCAAAATAAGGCACTGGTCGAAAATGTGGATCTCCCTGATATTCGATAGCTATATTTCTAAATGGTAAAAATATATCAAAATGTTGACGACCTAACCAATTAGGGCTTTGATGTCTTAATACAATTTCTTCTGGAAATAAATCTACAACTTTTTTAAACAAATTAGCTTCACTAATCCATTTTTCAGTTGTTAAATGATAATTATTATCTAATCTAAATTTATTCTCTGCTTTCATTATTAATTCTTTACAAAAATTACGAAAAGATTCTAATATTAAATCAGGTACAAAAAGTTCTTTATAAAAATAATTTTTATCTAAAAATCTTAAATTAACATCTAAAAAAGTTCTAAATATACAATATTCACTAGATTTCATAGTTTTAAACGAGTTTTCTTTCTCTTTCAAATACTGTTTTTTAAGTTTTTCATATTTATTTTCCAAAAAAACATCTCTATTATCTTCTATGAAATATATTTCAAGATTTTTTAGCTCGTTCTCAGATAATATTTCATTTTTATAGTTTTTATTAATAAAATTAGTCAATATATTCTTATTTTTGAAACTTTTTTCATTTAATAAATCATCTAAATATTTTATAATTTCTTTTTTATTTTTTATTCCTAAATCAGTAAGATATCTACTCCATTTATCTAATATCCATTTAGAATTTATAATATTCTCTGGAGATTTTAGTAATGGGCCATATAAAAATAAATCATAAAAACTTAAATAACTTTTTTTTCTAAATTCAAAAGATTTATCATAATTTTCAAGTATAAAATAGGAATCCGCTTTTAAACTATTTAGATCATTAATTATCCATGAATATTTATTAAAATTATTTTCAACCAATTTGATATTACTCAATAAGCTATCAATATTCCTATTTTCAATAAAATTAGAAGTTATTTGATGTAAAAACTTATAAATATATTCGTAATTATTTTCAAAATTCAATGTTTGGTTGTTATTTAGATATTCTAACCACTGTTTATATTCATTTTTTTCAAAATTATCATCTTTGATAAAGTCTTCTTTATTATAATAGATAATTCTACCATGTTCTTTTTTTAGATAATTGAAAGCATCTCTCCAAATGGTTTCATCTTTATCTTTTGCAAATATTTTGAAAAATTCTCTATATTCTCTTTCTCGTGGGAAACTATTTAAAATTTCTTTTCTAACTTCTAGATTCTCTTCTTTTTCATAAATATTGATTATCAAGGAGTTAACATTATCATTATAATATCTTCTTAATAAAGAAACAGCATATTTTCTAATTTTTTCATTATTATCATGTAATAATGATTCTAAATAAGGTTTTAAATCTTTTTCTTCATAATCCTCTAAAAAATTTCTAAGAAAATTTATATTTTCAATAAAATTCAATTTATCTAAAACTAAATCTTTAATAATTGTCACACTCTTTTTTGAATAAATTTCATCCGCAAAATAAATAAGTTCCTCTGCTTTTTTCACATATTTTTCATGGGATTGATTTATAAAGGATAATATTTTTTTAGAGATATTATTATTTATATAACCTCGATAAAGAAGTTCTAAAGCTTTCATTCTAACTTTTGTTGATTTATCCTTAAAAGATTTCATTAAAATATCATTCAACATATAATAACATCGTAAATATTCTTTTGAATCTAAATTTTCTTCAAAATTATATAATTTATTGAAGTTATTAAGGGCAAACAAACAACTTACTACTCCATGTCTAACTTTGGAGCTTGAATCATTAATTAATGGATAAATTAAATCAATTAAGTTTGGAATATTAAATCCCATTAGTAAATAAATAGCATTAAGCCTTACAGGCCAATAATCATCATTTAAAGTGTTTATATATTTTTTTAGTATTTTTTCATCAATATGGATTACTCTGCAATGATTTTTCAATTCTAAGTTTTTAATTTTTTTAACAAATGTATTATTAGTATCTCCATCTTTAATCTTAATTAAAGATTTAATAGCGCCTAAACGTATGTGCTTATCGGAATTTTTTAGCTCTCTTAATAATGGTTTTGTTGAAACTAAATGTAGTTTTGATAGACTTTTAATACATTCATACCTATATCCACTATTTGTCTCGCTTAATGAATAAATTAAAGGATCAACAGACCGTTCATCATAAAAACCACCTAATAACCTAGCGCAATCTCTTTTAACTTTTATATTTTTAGAATTCAAACCTTTGCATATTTCTAAAAAATTCTCATCAATAAAAGTAATAACCTCTACATATTTTTCATATGATTCTTTAGATCTCATATTAAAATATTTTCTCTCTATGGGATTCATAATTGTTAAATAACCATAAGGAGTGTATTCTAAATCTTTGAAATCTGAAGAAATATATCTCAAAAAATCTTTCTTCATAGTATCTGTTAATTCTCTCATTAAGATGCCTCATACTATTTTTCTAAATTCAAACGGATATTTTAAAAACAGGAGATTCAAATTATTAATTAGTCAATCACACAAATTATTGCCTAAATCATTTCTTTTCTAAAATCACACTCTGACTATAAAAAACTTTAGGTCCTTTAAAAACCTTAAAATATTGTTTCATTAACTCAATTGAATTTCCAAAATCTCTTTTGGAAACATGTCCTTTTGGTTCTACAATTAAAATTTTACCTTGATCATCTAGTAAGTCGTGTAATTCTTTTAAAGTTTTATTTTGATCAGGTACTTCATGTAACATGTAAAAAACTAGGGTAAAATCAAATTTATCTGATAATCCAATACTGTCCTTTTGAGTATTATGCAGTTCTATTATATTTTCAAGATCAGTTCCTTGTATTTTTCTTTTCACATTGTATAGCATTTCTTTTTGTAGGTCTGCTCCAACTACTTTTCCATTTTGACCTACTAATTTTGCCATTTCTACAGTAAAGAATCCAGGACCACAACCTAAATCAAGAACTGTCATTCCTTTATCAATATAAGGACTCAATATCTTTTGTGGATTTTGAAATAATTTACGAATTTTAGAATCAAAGAGTCCTGCATTTTTATGAGAAGCAACAGTGGTATTAGCCATAATTAACACCTTAACAATCAATTAAATATAAAATATATAAAATAATATAAACAGTATTATCAATATTAATGTCTTTAAAATTAATTAAATATAAAATATAATATAAAATATTATATAAAAATATAAAAATATAATTATATAATTATAAAATTAATATAAAAAATTTATAAATTTATTAATTTATTCATTTATAAAATTATCAATTTATAAAAATATAAATTTATTTTTCATAGAATTCATTCATTCTATTAATTGCTTCTTCATATTTCGGTATGTTTGTTTGGCAACCTTGTTTTTCTACTATAAATGATGAAACAGCTGATGCGAATTTAGCACAGTCTTCAAGGTCTTTTCCATTTATATAATTATGTAAGAAACCTGCTCTATAAGAATCTCCTGCTCCTGTTGGGTCAATAGCTGGACGATAAATAGAATCAACTTTTATCTTTTCTTTTTCTGTGTAGATTGTACTTCCGTCTTTACCACAGGTTTTAACAATAATATCTGGACCAAATTCTCTTAATTCATTTATATCAAAATTCAATAGCTTTTCCATTCTTTCTATTTCATGATGATTTCCAAAGAGAATAGTACAATTTTTTATAACTTTTTTAAGTTTTTCTCCATCATACATATTTAGATCTTGACCTGGATCAAAAGAAACAATTCTTTCATTTTCTTTAGCTACAACACTACTTCTTTGATTAAAAACTGGATCTCCTGTAGCTAAATGAACTGCTTCACATGATTGGATAGTTGATTTAGGAGGCTCTGATTTTGCAAATTCTTTTCCAGCTCCCCAATAAAAATAAAATATTTGGTCTTTATTATTATTTGTCATACCAAATGCAGTGGGAGTATCTTCATCTTCAGATATGATCATAGAGTCAGTATTAATTTTAACTTTATTCATTTGATTGTGGTAATCTGAATTTATGAATTTTTTTCCAATAGCTGAGATAATTGAAGTTTTAAGACCTAAATTAGCTGCTACCATTGCAACATTAGCTCCTGCTCCTCCATGGAATACTTTCAACGTGTTAATCGGAGTGGATGAATTAGGGTTTGGAAATTCTTCCACTGTCATTATGTAATCGATAGCTGTGTGGCCAATAACCAGTAAATCGCTTTTTTCGCTCATTTGAATTTTCCCATCCTTTTTTTGTTTTATTTCGAGTATAATATTATGTTGGTAGTTATAATAATATTTTCCTTAGTGTTTGAAAACTAAAATATTTAAAATATATAGATTAATTATTCTAGAACAATATTCTATAAATATATTCTAGAACATATTTTCATTGTTATTATTTATTAGATTATAATTTAATTTACATTTTTAGAAAATATTAAGTTAATTTTAGAACAAATAATTTTAGATTTATTAGATTATAATTTAAGTTAAATTTTTAGAAAATATTAAGTTAATTTTAGAACAAATAATTTTAGATTTATTAGATTATAATTTAAGTTAAATTTTTAGAAAATATTAAGTTAATTTTAGAACAAATAATTTTAGAATAAATATTAAATAATATAGTTAAAGATTATTATAATTATTTAATAATAAAACTATAATGCTATAATTTCATAAATAAATCTCAATATTAGTGTTTATTTTTCTATAAAACTATATTTTATTAGATTATCACATTATTATCTCTTTAAAACCTATTTTTATTACAATATCCAATGTAATTTTTATATAATATTTTTAATAATTACTTCTAATTCAAAGATATAATATTAGAAGATTATTATTTGTCATGATTAATATTAGTAGAAAGATATAAGTATTATAATATTAATAGTATTAATTTCCATAGAATAATATTATTTTGCATACTACTATTATCTAGTGCATGAAAAGACGAACCCATACATGAGCTTATTCTTATTAGTTTCATGAAACACTAGCTGAAATTAGTATGTGATTATATTATTTTATTTTTTGGGGATTTTTTTGATTTTATTACTTCTTTCTTTAGTTTTTTTAATTTTCTTTAGTTTTTTTGTTTTCATTTTGGTTTGTTTTCTTTTCACTTTTTTTGGGTTGTTTACAAATTGTCTTTGTCTTTTGTTTTCCAAGGTTTAATAGGTATAAATCCTTCATTTCCTACTAATATCTGTCCTTCACCTAAAATATATTCAATCAATTCATTGACTTCTTTTTTTTCAGAATTAATTGGAATTAAACTAATGGCATGTTTTGTTTCGTCTTTTAGTATTTCATTTCCTTTGAAATAGCTAGCATTTAGAAATGTATACAAGTTTTTTGAATTTTTAACAATTTTAAATGCATCAAATTCAGATTTTACTTCTTTCACAATTTCAAAAGGAATATTGATTTCATTAAAAGTATTCCAAGCTAACCTTTGAGCAGTTCCCTCAACTGAAATGAATTTCAAATTTTTTAGATCTTCTTTACTTTTTATATTTCTTTTATGTTGTGTTTCATCATCTGAAACTAAAACAAGGTAATCATAACCAATAGCAATAAAATCTAAATCATTAATAAAAGCTATTTGTGGATCATCAAGAGCTAAAATATCCACTAATCCACGTTGTGCTAATTTATAAGCACTAACATCATCACTACTATAAACATCAATTTCATATGGAAGTTTATTAGCTATAGAGTTTAAAAAACTGGTTACAATATGTCCTCCAGCTATAGTTATTTTATCATTTTCAACTACTCTATATTGATATTTTTCATGGGTATTAATAAGTTCTTTAGCATCATTTGTTAAATAAGTTTTAGATCCATAAACTTCAACCAATTTAAAACCTATTTCTTTTTCTGCCTTTTTTATTCTTCTATTTAGAACAGAATGTGATATATTCAATTGTTTTGCTGTTTGTCTTTGAGAATTATTTTCAGATAATATTTTTAGAGATTCAAATATTTTATAGCTATAAATTTTTCCATTAATCTCCATATCAATTTTTGGATGAATTTTCAGCTTCATTTGACTACCTGTTTATTTTTATCTCATTTTCAACTATTAAATTTTTAATTATAAATATTAATAAATAGTATTAATAAATAGTAATAATTATTAATATTTTATATTAATGGATAGGATATGTTTATAGATATTAATTATAAATATTAATAGATAATATGTGTTTATAAATAATAATTATTAATATTCATAGATAATTCTGAATATTCAAATAAATTTTAAATAAATAATTTCAAATAAATAATTTTAAATAAAATTAAAAATTAATAAATATACTTAGTATATTTAGTATTCTATAAATTATAGTTAATATTATAGTTAATATTTTCTTACTTAGTATATTAGTATTTTATCTTATATTAATAAAAATTTAATAAAAATTTTAAGGTTTATAATTATGAAATTAATGAAATCAGCTATTGAAGAAATTTTAAGCAATATTGAGGCTGCTACTGAGCTTCTTGATCCAGAAATTATAGATGAATTTATGGATGTTTTAACAAACTCTAAAAATGTTTTTGTTATGGGAGCTGGAAGATCTGGTCTTGTAGCTAAAGCTTTTGCTATGCGACTTGTTCATTTAGGAATAAGTGCATATGTTGTTGGTGAAACAATATCTCCTGCTATTTATGAAGATGATTGTATTTTAGCTATTTCAGGATCTGGTGAAACTAAAACTATTGTTTCTGCTGTAGATATAGCTAAAAACAGAGGTTCAAAAGCTTTAGCTTTAACATCATATCCAGAATCATCTCTTGGAAAATCATCTGACTGTGTTATGTTGGTTAAAGGAAGAACTAAAATCGATATTGATGATGAAGATTATATAAAAAGACAAATTGATGGTAATTATGTTTCATTGACTCCTTTAGGAACTGCATTTGAGCTAACTTCTCTTATATTCTTAGATGGTTTAATAGCTGAATTGATGCAAAGAATGGGCAAAACCGAAGATGATTTAAAATACCGTCATACAGTTTTAGAGTAGATTCATCTATTTTTAATTTTCTATTTTTATTTTATTTTTTTATTTTTCCATATTTTTTTATTTAAAAGGTTTAATATAATTCTATCAAATTATATATCAAGCATAATATCATCGGCCCATGAAATAGCTGCAGCTACTGATGGAAACCCTATTGTACTAGTTACTGATATTAATGCATGGTATATTTCTTCTTCTGTTGCTCCTGCTTCTAGTGCACGTCGAGTATGGCTATGTACAGATCCTTCTGATCTTATAGCTGCACTTGCTCCTAATTGGATTAAGTGGGCTGTTTTTTCATCAATAGGTCCTTCTTTTGTAGCTTTTCCAAGCTCTTCTAATGCATCTCCATATTCTTTAAATCTTTCTCTTATACTTACATATTGTTTTGGTAAAGACATTTTAATCTCTCCATTTTTTTATTTTATTCTATTTTTTATTCTTATTTTATTTTTAAATTAACTTTATATTATTCTGCATTAATTTTATTTTTACATTAATTTTATATTAATATGAATTTTAACAGGAATATTAATTATATAAGAATTATATTAACTTAATTTTTTATTCAGAATAAAATTCTATCTGCATGAGTGTAAACATTAAATCTATTTCCTCTAATAAATCCAACTAAAGTTATATTACCTTTTTCAGCTGTGGTATATCCTGAAAAAGATGGTGCAGCATTTGAGGCAAGAATCGGTATTCCAGCTCTAGCTATTTTTATAACCATATCTGCGGGCATTCTTCCACTATAAATAATGTATGATTTTGAAAAATCAAGTCTTTCTTTGGCTGCAGCTCCAATTACTTTATCAACAGCTACATGTCTACTAACATCTTCTCTAACAATAAATTTTCCTTTGTCTTTATTTACAAAAGCTGCTACATGTGTTCCTCCTGTTTTTTGCCAAATAGATGCATTTTTTCTCAATTTTTCGATATTTTTAATTAAATCATCTTTTTCGACTTTTAAATCAGATTCTACTTTTTTAATTACTTTGATTTTTGATCTCCATCCTCCAGAACTATCTGAACAGAGAACTAATTCATCATCATTTTCTTCTTTTGTTTTAGTTTGAATTTTAACGAGAGTTTTATCAATATTTATTTTAGATATTTCATCTATGTTCTTTATTATTCCTTCTCCAATCAAATAACCTGTTGCAAAATCTTCAAGTGCATTTGGAATAGTTGAAAAATTACGAGGGGTTGTATCATTGATAATCAAAGTAGTTGTCTCATCAGATACTAGTTCTTCACTGCTTTCTGTATGCTCATCATTTTTATAGATTATTGCATCTATTTGTCTTGTTATTTTCAAAAATATTCCCCTTTTATTATTTTTATCATTATATAATGATTTTATTTATATATGATTTAATTGAGATTTAATTGAGATTTAATTTAGATCTAATTGAGTTTTAATTGAGATATTATTTCATTAGTTAATGATTATTTTTAATATTGTATGTAATATATGTAATTTTTATTATATTATTTCTTTGATGAAATATAAATAGAAAATTTTTTATACAAGCATTTGACTGCAAATACTTTATTTATATTTATTTATAATTTTAATTATAATATTCTATTATAAGTTAATTATATTCATATTATATCTCATTTTAATCATATTATAATTATATTCATTATTAATAGATAATATGGACTAATTATCCTAAAATATATATTAATATAATTAATTCTATTAATATTCATTAATGATTCAACTAACAATATTTATATATTATGAAAAATAGAGGTATATTTAATATTCGATTATTACGAATAGGTGATTGTATGGGTATAGACAAAAAAATCGAGGATCAAATTAGAGGAAAAGTCAAAGCTGAAATAATGGCTGAGATTGATGATCAGATTAGAGGAAAAGTTGAAACTGAGATCGAAAGACAAATTCAGGATCAAATTAGAGGAAAAATTGATAAAAAAATAGATGAAGAAATTGAAGCTCAAATTAAAGGAGAAGCTAGTGACAAAATCAATAAAAAGATTCGTGAACAAGTTATAGGTAAAGATTAGATATTTTCTTTCTTATTATTATTTTTTTTATTTATTAGTTTTATTAATTCTTTTAATTTTTAATTTTTAATATCATTTATTTTTAATAATTTTTAACAATCATTAATAATTATTAATATTTTTCAGATTTATTTTTATTTTATAATTTTATTTTTTCTTTTTATATCCATTTTTTATCAATTTTTTATATTTTATTTTTTAATTTTTTAATTTTTTAAAATTTATAGGATTTTGTCTTGAATTAGTATTACCAATTTTTTATACTAAATTTAATATTATTTTCTATTTATAATACTATTTACAATGTTTTTATTATGAATATATTATCTTTTTCTTATTTTTATTACCACTGTATACCTTCAAGAATTTTTTGTAATAAGGCTTTATTATATTCTTATATGTTATTTAGTATTTAGTCATTAATTTATATAAAATAGTAAATAAAAAATATATAATATTCTATTCAAAAACAACTAAAAAATTATTTTATAAAAAATTTTAAACTGTTTATAAAATTTGTTTTTGAATTATATTTGATAAAAATAGTTTAAAATATTTATAAAATATTTATGATGGTTTAATATCTTTTTAAAGACTAATATGAATAAAAATGAGTAATTTTTTTGATATAATCATTATTCTTCTAGTAAATTGTTATCTTTGTATAAAATTATATATAAGCTTTATCTTTTGATTTCAAAAGATAAGTATTTTTATACTATACCACAAATGTTATCTTTAATAATACTTTGATAAAATATAAAAAATTTGTAACATCGCAGTATTATTGATGTTTTTAAATATATTAAATAATATATTAAAAAAATATAAAAATGTATTACGATTACTATATTGTATTTAGTAATAAAATATGAAATAACTATGTTAAACATGATGATGTGAACATAGTTTTCTAAAAAATATTGTGGATTACGTTTCATGGCGTATATCGTTTAAACACAATATAAAGAGGTTGAGAATATGGGTTCGTCTTTTAAGAGTCCTGCGGATACTGCTAAGGCTATTGCTGGTATTGCGGAGGTTAAGGAAAAAGCGCCTTTGGGAAATGTTGTTATTTTGAGTTTCCTTGCTGGTGCGTATATTGCGT